>NZ_WKDB01000130.1:0-4675 GCF_021606215.1 Pseudomonas sp. PA-5-4B
CCCTTTGTGTCCCCCAAAACCCTCAACGCCCTGCCTTCGCTGCCTTAGTGTGCAAACAGCTTCCACTGCACAATAAGAGAGGGTGGCCATGCCCCGCACCGCGTTACTGTTGCTCGTACTCAGCCTGCTGACGGCCTGTGACGACACGCCCAAACCTGCCCCCGAACGCACTGCTGCGACCACGACCGTGCCCGCCGACCCGGCACTGGCCCAGGTCTACGACACCAGCTGCAAGCTATGCCACGCCAACCCGGCGGCCGGCGCGCCGTTGGCGGGTGACAAGGCTGCCTGGAGCCCGCGCGTCGCCCAGGGCGCCGACACGCTGCTGGACCACAGCATCAACGGCTACAACGGCATGCCGCCGATGGGGCTGTGCATGCAGTGTTCCGAAGCGCAGTTTCTGGCGCTGATCAGCTTTATGGCCGGTGTTCAACTCCAATAATAAAAAGAGGTGGTGGATGGCGTTTTCACGGCGGCAACTCTTGCAACGCTCGGCAGTGGCCGGGGTTTTTCTGGCCCTGTCGAGCAACCCGGTACTGGCCCAGTTGGCTCGCGCGCCACGGTTGATCCCGTGGCGTAACTGGTCGGGCGCGCAGACCTGCCTGCCGCTGGCGCGCCTGGCGCCCAAAGACCTGGATGAATTGGTGCAAATGATTCGCCAGGCACCGAGCACTATTCGGCCCGTAGGCTCGGCACATTCGTTCAGTGCCCTGGTGCCCACCGACGGCACCTTGTTGTCGCTGAGTTACTTCAATGGGCTGTTGGACCATGACCCCGCCACCTTGCAAGCGACCTTCGCCGCCGGCACGCCGATGTCGCGCATGGGGCCGGCGCTCAAGGCCGTCGGCCAGGCGCTGCCGAACATGGCGGACATCGATTACCAGACCCTGGCCGGGGCGATTTCCACCTCCACCCATGGCACCGGCGTGGGCTTTACCTCGTATTCCGGTTGCGTCACCGGCCTGCAACTGGTCACCGCCCAAGGCGACGTGCTGGACTGCGATGCCCAACGCCATCCCGAGCTGTTCAGCGCCGCCCGGGTGTCTCTCGGTGCGCTGGGGGTGGTCACCCAGATCCGCTCGCAGAATCGCGCACCGTACCGCTTGCGTGAGCGTCAGTGGATCGCCAAGACCGAAGAGTTGCTGGAGGATGTGCACAAGAACACCCGCGAAAACCAGCACTGGGAAATGCTCGTGGTCACCCATTCCGACTACGCGCTGTCCATCGCCCTCAACGAAACCGATGACCCCGAAACGCCTCCCGTCGACCCGGCGGAGGCGGGCGGCAATGAGTTTGTGTCGATCATCGAAAAGCTCGACAAGTATGGCAGTGATTTCCCGGGCACCCGCCGCACCTTGCTCAACAGCCTGCGTTTTTTTGCCAGCTTCCAGGACCGCGTGGCCGAGTCGTTCCAGGTCTATGCCAATGTGCGCAACGTGCGTTTCAACGAGATGGAATATTCGGTGCCTGCCGAACATGGCCCGGCGTGCCTGCGGGAAATCCTCAAGCTGATCACCGACAAGGACCTGCGCACCTGGTTTCCTATCGAGTATCGCTACGTCAAGGCCGATGACATCCCTTTGAGCATGTTCGAAGGCCGCGACAGCTGTTCGATTTCGGTCCATCAGCATTACGCCATGGACCATCACAACTTCTTTGCCGCCGTGGAGCCGATTTTCTGGAAGTACGCCGGCCGCCCGCACTGGGGCAAATTGCACACCCTTAACGCGCGCACCTTGCAGCCGCTGTACCCGCGCTGGGACGAATTCACCCGCGTGCGCCGCGAGCTGGACCCGAGCGGCAAGTTCCTCAATGCGCACCTGCAATCCATCCTGGGAGTGGCCTGATGAAACGCCGACATTTTGTGCTGGGCGCCGCAGTGGCGGCAGTGGCGGGTGGCTGGTGGCTGCGCCCCAGTGATCGCGGCGGCCCGTACAGCGAGTATTTCCGCAGCCTTAATGATGAACTCAAAGCCCATGGGCCGATGCGCCCGGTGATGCTGATCGACCTGGACCGCCTTGATCACAATATCGACGTGGTGATGCAGTCGGTGCAGCATGGTGGCAAGCATTTGCGCCTGGTGGAGAAGTCGCTGCCGTCGCCGGGGTTACTGGCGTATATCGCCAAGCGCGCGGGCACTGCGCGGCTGATGTCGTTTCATCAACCGTTTCTGAACCACGATGCGCAGGTGTTTCCCGAGGCTGACATCCTCATGGGCAAGCCGTTGCCGGTGCGCTCGGCCGAGCTGTTTTATCAAACCCATAAAGGTCCGTTTGACCCGGCCAGGCAATTGCAGTGGCTACTGGACACGCCAGAGCGGTTGCAGCACTACTTGGCGTTGGCGCAAGGGTTGGGCACGCGGTTGCGGGTGAACATCGAGCTGGATGTGGGGCTGCATCGCGGCGGCATTAGCGATAACGCGGTGCTGGGGCGGATGCTCACGCTGATCAGCGCCAACCCGCAGCACTTGGAGTTTGCCGGATTTATGGGCTACGACCCGTTTGTGGGCATGGGCGTGCCGGGTATTCTCGGTTCGCCCCAGGCGCTGTTTGAGCAGGTGATGCAGCGCTACAACGGCCATGTTGATTTCACCCGTCAGCAGTTTGCCGGGTTATGGCGTGAGGGGCTGACGTTGAACACGGCTGGCAGCCCCAGCTATCGGATTCACGAGCAGGAAACACTCAGTACCGAGGTGTCGGTGGGTACCGCGTTGCTCAAGCCCACGCATTACGATTTGCCGTCGTTGAGCGAGCATGTGCCGGCAGCGTTTATCGCCACGCCAGTGTTGAAAAGCACCGGGTCGGTGGAGATTCCGGCGCTGGATGGCAAGTCGCGGGTGTTTTCGTGGTGGGATCCGAATCAGCGCGAGACGTTCTTTATTTATGGCGGTAACTGGATGGCGCAATTCGAGTCGCCGCAGGGGCTGCAAAGCAATGAGCTGTTTGGGCGCAGTTCTAACCAGGAGATGGTCAACGGCTCGCCGGCGGTGGGATTGAATATTGAGGATCAAGTGTTTTTGCGCCCGACCCAGAGTGAGTTTGTGTTGTTGCAGTTTGGGGATTTGCTGGGGGTGCGGGACGGGAAAATCGTCGAGACCTGGCCCGTTTATGCCTGACGCAAAGCGCTCGAAATGTGGGAGTGTGATTGTGGGGCTGGCTTGTGTGGGAGCTGGCTTGCCTGCGATGCAGACGCCTCGGTCTCAAGGTTAGACCGCGGTGATGCTATCGCAGGCAAGCCAGCTCCCACACAATCACACTCCCACACAAGTCAGTGTTCCTGTTTCAAGTCGGGTTTTTACAGGGCAAAGGGAATGGTGAGCTTGGCCCACAACATATCGCCTTCCGGCCGGTTCTTCACATCAAACTCTTTAGCCCAGCGCACCTCTGCACTGGCGTATTTCAAGAAGGTGAAATACACCGCCGGGCCAATGGCAAACACTTGTCCCTTGACCCCATCATTCACTTCATCACCATAGATGTTTACCACCGTGCGCCCGTACTGCTTATCGTCGGTGGTCTGCTTGAGGTAATAGCCGTTGACCCCCAGGCTCAGGTTGTCGGTCACCTTGTAGCTGGCCGAGTAGTCGAAATGGAAAATCTGGCCGGAGCGGTAGTCGGTGTCGTGGTTTTCTTCGTTGAAGCTGTAGGTGGTCTTGATCGACAGTTCGGTGCGTTCATTGGGCATCCAGGTCGCCGAGACCAGCGGCTTGTAGGTGTAGAAGTTGTTGCTGGTGTTGGCCAGGCGCGTGGCGTCGTATTCGCCGGTGGGCAGGGTGATTTCCACGGCGGCGGCCAGGGTCAGGTTTTTGCCCATGTCCCACAGGATGATCGGCGCCAGGGTGGTGTCGCCCATGCTTTCGCGGGTGTCGGACATACCGAACAGCGACACCTGTTGCTTGATATACGGCTGGGCGATGTAGCCGCCCAGGCGCCCGCCGAACACACGCACGGGGCTCAGGTAGTCCAGGCGTGGGATGATCGCGTCGGACTTGATCCGCACTTGCGAGACCTTGCCGCCGAGGGAGCTGATGTCCAGTTTGCGTGCCTGGTAGTGGTTGTAATACAGGTTGAACGCGAACATATGGTCGGGCAGGTTGTTCACGTCCAGCGGCAGGATGTAGAAGCCATCGGTGCCGGGGCCGATGTTGTCGACGCCGCCTTCGGTGGCCAGGGCCGGCAGGCTGAGCAGGCTCAACAACGCCAGTTGCAGGGGGGGAAGTGCACGGGTGGGGTTCATGTCTGGCCTCTTTATTATTGTTAGGGCACCGCTGACGTTAGAAATATGCCTTCAGCGCCCGGCGGGGCAGGGTTTTGGCGGCCAGATAGGGGGACTTTGCCGGACAGGTTTCACTCAGGATGCAGCGGCTCTTGCAAGCGCCTATGATTAACAGGATGTTTCTAAAACAAGAACTGAAGTACTCAGTCGGGAACCCGTGAGCCATGCAAAGGAAAGCCGTTGACCCGCAATTTGAATTGGCGCTGGTGTCGCCCTTCCTGTTGCAGACCCTCGGGCAGGTGGTAGCGCAAAAGGGCGCGAATGCCGAAGCGTTGTGCCGAGGCCTGGGGTTTACCCTGGCCGACCTGGATGACCCGGCCCAGCGTATTTCCTATCGCCAGGCTGTGGCGATGATCCAGCGCGCACTCAAGGTGCTTCCCGATCAGGGGCTGGGCCTGTG
>NZ_WKDB01000131.1:0-3740 GCF_021606215.1 Pseudomonas sp. PA-5-4B
CAACAACTCCCCAGCCTGATCCAACAAAGCCAACGGGTCACTCGCCTTATGAATATCCACCGACAACAACTGCCTGAACCGACGAGCCCCCGGAAACCCGGTCCCCAACCCCAACACATGCCGAGTAATGTGATGCATCGCACCACCACTGGCCAAATGCTCCGCAATATAAGGCCGCAACAACGCCAACACCTGCGCCCGACTCACCACCGGCGCCGCACTGCCAAACAACTGCTGATCCACCTCCGCCAGCAAATACGGATTGTGATAAGCCTCCCGCCCCAACATCACCCCATCAAACACCTGCAAATGCGCCTGGCACTGCTCCAGCGTCTTGATCCCGCCATTCAACACAATCTCCAACTCCGGGAAATCCTGCTTCAACTGCGCCGCCACGTCATACCGCAACGGCGGAATATCCCGATTCTCCTTCGGCGACAACCCCTCCAGAATCGCAATCCGCGCATGCACCGTAAAACTCGTACACCCTGCGTCCCTCACCGTCCCAACGAAATCACACAGCTCGGCATAACTGTCCCGCCCATTGATCCCGATACGATGCTTCACCGTCACCGGAATCGACACCGCATCCCGCATCGCCTTCACGCAATCCGCCACCAGCGCCGGGTGCGCCATCAGGATCGCGCCGATCATATTGTTCTGCACCCGATCACTCGGGCAGCCGACGTTCAAGTTCACTTCATCGTAACCGGCAGCCTCAGCCATACGCGCGCAGGCGGCCAGGTCAGCGGGGACGCTGCCGCCCAGTTGCAGCGCGAGTGGGTGCTCGGCTTCGTTGTGGCGCAGGAAGCGGTCGTGGTCGCCGTGGAGGATCGCGCCGGTGGTGACCATCTCGGTGTAGAGCAGGGCGTGCTTGGAGAGCAGGCGCAGGAAGTACCGGCAGTGGCGGTCGGTCCAATCCATCATCGGGGCGACGGAGAAGCGGCGGGAGAGTGGGGCGGATTGTAGGGGCATTGAGGGATCTGAGTCAGCGGGGTGAATGGGGCGCAGTTTATCAGGGATGGGTCTTGGGTGTGGGAAGGGCGTGTTTCGCGGCCTTCACCACTTCGAGCGCGGACGTTGTCTTGTGTGGAATATGCCAAGAATTTGTAAGCGATCTTCGCGTACCCGATACGGGATCAGATAGGACCAGTTGGGCACCGCCCATTCTCGGGTGTGTTTTACCCGACCTTCACGGCCCATGGAGGGAAACTGAGCTAGCTTGTCGACGCTGGCGAAGATTACATCGGAGAAGTCGTCAGCCGCCTTTGGATTTTCGAGAGCGATATAGTTTGCTTCGTCTTCCAGATTTTTGAGTGCTTTTTCAAGCCACTCAACCCGCATTCCGGCTCCAGCGCCTAGCGCGCATCGCTGCCACTTGGTCAGCGGTGGCGAATTTGCCTTGATCGGCTTCTTTTACTGCCAGCTCGATCTGAGCGGTCAGCGTTTTTTCGTGCTCGATGTAGTCGCGGAGGACGTCCATCGCCAGATAGGTCGCAGTCTGGCCGTTGGTTTTGGCTAGATCGGCGAGAGAGTTGGACAGGTCTTCTGGCAGGTTTAGGGAGATACCAGTCATGGCAGCCTCGATGTTGGACGGTTGTGGAGCATCTTACACCGTGGAGCGCGGGCTTAAATCAGCAGGTCGTCGCGTTATCGGGTTGAGACTTGGTCGATAGCTCAAAAATCTAGACGGCTCAAGTTTTTCTCACTCACCGGGTTGGGAGGACGGATATCGTGGTCTGACCCAAATATCACGATATCCCTGGCGGCACAGTTTTCGTTTACTAGGGGGCTTCCGTATTGTCCAAATACTCTTTGTACTCTTCGGCTTTCTTTATAAGGTTTAGTGTGTGAAATTTCTCGCTTGAAATTACGGGGTACGTAGACGCCACTAACTTTATTAATTCAATATGTTTTTTATTTTTTGTGGCTTCTATTACGAAGTCGAGTATTTTGATGGTTTCAGTATCAAGATAGTTTTTCTTTTCTTCAGTTGTCTCTAGAGTTATATGTTTTTTTCCACTCTCAGTGAGTGTGGTGGTTATTTTTATACCTTTTTCTTTTTCTGACTCTTTCAGTATTAAGGGGTTGTAGGGGCCGTTAAGGTTGAAGAACCATTCTATGTTAGTTATTTGTTTTTTATTTGTGATTGACTCTTTCCAGTCGGCTAGGTAGATTATTTTAATTAGCCTGGAAAGTGAAATTTTTTTAGAGGGTTCGTATTTTTCTATTATGTAGTTGATTATTTCAATTAGGGAGTTTTTCATATTAGAACCCTGCCTTCTTGGCGATCTCGAGACTTACCATGTGAGGTCTAAGTGCGTCTAAAAGATTGGCGATTGTCCTTGACTCATTTTTTCCAAAATCTGTATCAATTGTTTTTATGTTCGGTAGATCGCTATTGGTAGATTCAAAAACTATGATGGCCACAGAGGTGCTTTTGCTGTTTTTGATTCGAACGCAATGTAGTGAGCGGCTTTCATGCCTATAGCGCGAAGCGTAGCGTCTGAAATTTTTCCGGTGCTGGTGTTCGCCGCGACCCAACTTTCTAGATCGATGAGTGGATCCGGAAGGGCGGTTACACTGGCATTTCCGAGCGTCCAAGCATGTCCAATTAAGCCTGATTCCTTAGCGTACATTTTCTTTGGGAACTCCGTGTGCTTCTCGTTATCAGAGTGTCTACCAACGCATCGGAAATGGTCAAGTTCTAATACGTATAAACTGATTCGTTCTGTGACGCCATATTTTAGTTTTCTATAGGTTGAGTAGATAAATTTGCTGAATAAATCAGTGCAGTCAATTATTTTACTGTCGTGTTGGCGTCTAAGGATTTCTATTTCGTGTGTGAGTCTTTTGTTTTGACGCTTTAAAATTATGTCGCTTATGCTGTTTGAACAAAGAATCCATGTTGCCATAACTATTGCAGATACGGCTAGGGTGAGCGTAATGCTACTTACGCTAAAGCTTTCGATTATTGCTGCTCTTATCGGCTCTGGGGTCAGTCGACGTACAGATGCTTTTATGTCGTCATTGAGTGCTAAATAACTGAATATTACTGAGCTTAGTATGGTTGGAATAAGGTTGTATTTGCTTATTTGCAAAACCTTGTTGCTTATTGCTGTACCTATTTTGTGCTTTGATCTGTTTAGAAATCTATTTGCATGTACAAGCCATTTCTCTATGTTCTTGTCAGCTTCTATATCCATAGGAGTTAGTATAGAACTATTTTTTATTTTGGGTTCCATGTCGATAGACATACATCAAATCCATTGAGAGTACATGGCGTTAATGATATCAATATGACATCCATAAATAAAGTCCGGAAATTCTAGGTGATACCTCATTTTTCTGGGAAATTTCCCACGCGTTTCTCAGCTTGCCCCTCAGACCCCCTCTAGCTAACCTCCTCCAGCCGCTGCCAATCCAGCGGCCGGATGTGGAAGTCCGACCAAGCTGAAGGCGTTCAATCGCCCATAAACACCTACCGACGTTTTTTTACGTCTGTATGATTGCTTATGGCGGCTGTGCGCGGGGCACTTCGGTGCGCCGGGTCCTTTAGCCCTGGTCTTCCACACCTGCGTACAGCTGCCACCCTCA
Organism: Pseudomonas sp. PA-5-4B; assembly: GCF_021606215.1. NCBI lineage: Bacteria > Pseudomonadati > Pseudomonadota > Gammaproteobacteria > Pseudomonadales > Pseudomonadaceae > Pseudomonas > Pseudomonas sp. PA-5-4B. Next base: position 3,598 of record NZ_WKDB01000131.1, read on the forward strand.
TGTGGAAGTGAGTTTGGTAGTTCCTGGAATTCTAAAGGAGCTTCGCCATGCACAAGGTCACACCGAATCCGCCTCATGCTTCAAACGCTGAACCGATTGATGCCAAGCTTCACGCTGCGGCTCAGCGCGCTATTCATCATTAC
>NZ_WKDB01000132.1:0-3697 GCF_021606215.1 Pseudomonas sp. PA-5-4B
CCACCACCATCATCAACAACCCCAACCCCGCACCCGCCAACGAAATCGCCGGATCGCCCCACCCCGCATTAACGGAAAAAGGGGACGTATTATTTAGTTGGAAATAAATCTGTCCCATATTCGCTAGTGCCATCTTGGTCTGACCCGGTTCTGATCGAGCTCGGTGCCGCCGATTGTCCTAATATAAATATCATTAAGCTCGTGTTTTTAAGAGTTTGTTGCTTCTTTTATCAATGTCTTAAATTGTTTTTTCTTGGCGAAAGTTTGGTATAGTTTTGGCGCCCGCTCTCTAAGTTTTACAACCGCAAAAGCCATGGCCATAAGTAACTCTTGAGAGTAGTTGTATGCTGCGATTTGGGCCGCTCTGCTGTCAAGGAAGTTTAATACGTGTAAAGATTTCGCAGAGTCCTCGCTCAGGTACTCCAGAATCCCCAGCAGTTTTCCAACCTCAAGAGTGCTTGAAGGTTGGATATCCACTATTAAACCTCCAAATATTTGAAGGGCTTCGGCTATGTTGCGGTTGACGCTGTTTTCCGAGTAAATTAGATTTCTAATTTCTGTGCCTAATAGATTTTTTTGGCCTTGGTCTAAAATGTTTGTTAGTGCTTCGATATTCTGGATGCTGCGGTCGCTTATGCTGAAGTCTGCGGTGTCGACGAGTTTGGTTTTAAGGACGTTCGCGATTGCGATACGCGCAGCTGGAGATACCTTGAATTCGTCCAATGTTTTGAGGAGGTTCAGGAATATGGTGTGATTTTGGCTCGAACTGGTAATAATTGCTGTCCACTCTAGTTCGGTTCTTTCTTGTGAGCCATAGTAGAGGTATGAAGAGTTTTTGATTGCCGGGTATTGTTGCTTGCTGCTTGAAGGTATTTTTTTAACAAACTCAAGGTCCAACGCCTCTGCCGTTTCAAAGCTTATAGACATATGCCTTTCCCAGTCGTTTAGCCAAAGAAATAGCTGTTGCCCATCAACTTCGTGAGCCTCAAGGCCTTTGACGATTTTAGAGAAATTTTTGGTGATGTCAGTGTGCGCTACTCTAAAGATAGTGTCATTTTTTACGGCCCACGCGAAAATCTTAAAGATAATATTTTTGATGTTTTCTATTTCGAAGCCTGATATTAATGTATCAGCACGTATCCCTGATCTAAAAAATAGTTTAAATACAGCGCTATCTACTACAGCGTCTAAATTTTCGACCTCAGAAAGAATTTCGTATTTTTTAGCCTTCAGAAAAATAGTCGCTATAGCAGCGTTTTGATTTGGTGTTCTACCGGAAAAAGGTTGGTTGGCTAGGAAGGATAGAACTGTTTCATCTACGGATGGAAGAAGAGCAAGTCCGAAAAGAGCTCCATCGTTTATAGGGTTGTTTAATATCGTTTTTTGTAGGCCAGCAATTCCTGTTTTGGTGAATTGTGCGATAGTTGGAGAGCCTGTTTTTTTTGTTGAATAAATAAACTTTAATAGAAATTCACGCTGGTCTTCAGATATTGCGAGTAACGATTGATGTGACTCAGAGCTACTGCTAAAGTGTTTGAAGACGTTTGCATTTCCCTTCTCGCTGAAGCTGAAGTGATCTGGTTTGATTACTTTTAAATCTGAAGTGGGGAACACGACATGCAGCAGGTAGGCGGCGTTATCTGCGATGATCGTATCAATGTCTATATTCAAGGCATCTATATAGTGATCGTATTCCCTCAGTTTAGACACATGCTCGCTCAGTCGGTCTGCCTCAACGGATTCATTGACTGCTTCCTGTATAGGCGATGCTAGGATTTTTGTAAGGTTTTTAAAACCATCGGTGCTCAGACCAGCAGTACGACAATTTTTAAGAGCCTTGTAAAATGCACCTGTATCATCTCCGGTATCTCCGATGAAAGTATTAAGCTCACCATTTATTGTTGATATAACCAACTGCGTGTCTTCTTTTTCTAGCAGTTCGGCTGAGTCACTAATTATTTTTACCAGATTTGCTGTGTACCCTCCTTTAGCTAGAAGACGTTTTAGTGCATCTCGGAAGCCGAATACTGTGACGAGAGATGCAAAGCGCTTTAGGTCCTGTTCCTCAATTGATGCCATTAGAGGTACATCTATTAGTTCTGCTATTGCTATATTGCTGGTGGTCAGGAAATGGATTTGTAAGAATTGAATTTGCCAGCCGGACTCTATACTTGAACCGACTACGGTTTCCAGAATATGTTTAGTGGCGGCTACCTCCTTATCATCGATGTGCTCGTTTTTATCTTTATATAGCTCAGAAAATCCGTCTGATCGAAGAATTTCCTCAAGAGGATGATCGTTGTACTTGCAAAGTAGTAAGTGGGCGCCAATCGATATAAGGCTTATTTCTGGTCCTAGAATTAAGGAAGTTGTGGCGATGTCATTGATGAATCGTTTTTGCAAGCGCGGAGTAACAAGTTTTCCTGCCATAGGGCTGTGGCGTTGTAATAATAGTGCACATTTTTCTGCGATATCGCGACTACTCTCTGCGTAAGTGTTCTTCCAAAGCTTGTAGAATCCATCCTTCCAGCCAGCCGCGATGATTGGCGGGGATCGAAAAACGACGGGGAATTTTTTAGCTATAAAGTCTTTTGAGTCATAAGTACGGTCTTTGTCTGCTCCCAGATATTTAGCGACTTTGTTGGAGCAAAAAGGAACAATCGTAGTTAGGTTGTTTTCTTCGGATGCCCAAGTAAAAATTTCTAAATCACTCCAGACGGACCTGAGGCTATCTTTGGGTAATCTATCTAGATTGTCGAGAATTACAATATAGTGGATGTCTTTAAGTTGTTTTAAATCGGATTCGAGCGTTCGTTTTAGATCCAGTGGTGTGACCTCTTTTGCAACTTGAATTTTTTCTGTGATGGTATCATCTGAACCTCCTTTGAATAGATGGAATACGCTCCATGGCTGATCCCCTATTTTTGTACCTCTCAGGCTAAACCAAGCGATGATCAGCGTTATGAGTGGACTGATCAAGGACGCTGAGTGAAGTACGTAAATCCACGTTCCTACAGTGCGATCAAGTTTTGTTAGTGCGAATAGCTCTTTGAAGGAGCTTGCGGAGAAGAAGAGCGCGACTATTAATAATAGCGCCCAGCCGCTTACTTTACTAGTAGTGCTTTTTGTGTAGCTAAAGTGCCGGCCTAATGCCTTGTCACGATTATCTTGCAGTATTTTAATAGATTGCTTGTCTGTTACTGCGTGAGAGATAAGTTCGTCTGTGAAGAGTTCAATGAAATTGCTTTTTATAGAGCCCTGATAATTTTGTTCACAGTCGAAGAACCAAACTTTATACTTGGAGTTCGATTTTATGAGTTTTTGCTCGAGCATTTTTAGGATCGAGCTTTTGCCGGATCCGAATTCGCCGTCAAGGCCAATTACCCTAGAGTTTTTTTCGTCTGTTATGTAGTCACAAATAGCGGTCGCGACTTTTTCATGGCTACCACCTGGAAACACGTCTTGATCAGATGGATGTTCATTCTGGAATGATATGCGTGACACAGGAAGTCCCTTTGATTTGATCCATACTCAAAGGTGGCACAATAGCATCACTCCGGTGTGCTTGGCGATTGCTCGATTTCAGGCCTACTGTGAATGCGCACTCTCAAAAAAACCAAAAAAGGGACAGATTTCTTTGACAAAAAATCGGCAGCGTTTGGCCGCTGACCGTCACTCATCAATGACGACTAACAAC
>NZ_WKDB01000133.1:0-3647 GCF_021606215.1 Pseudomonas sp. PA-5-4B
CTTAATAAACCGAGAAAAGGTTAGGGGGGGAGGTGTTTTGGGGGGGGGGGAGCTTGCCCCCTTGGGGGTGGACGCCCCCCCCAGAAACGGGCGACTGCTGCGCAGCCGAGCGGGAGCAAGCTCCCTCGCCACAGAAGCCCGCTCCCACAGGGGGTCTTGCGGTGTTTAGTCGAGGGCTTTCCAGATCTCGGTGGCGTATTCGCGGATGGTGCGGTCCGAGCTGAACCAGCCCATGCGCGCCGTATTGAGCACAGCCGAACGCCACCAGGCCTTGGAATCGTGCCAATGCGCTTCGACCCGCGCCTGGGCGTCCCAGTAGGCGTCAAAGTCGGCGCACACCAGGAAACGGTCGTAGTCGATCAACCCGTCGATCAAGCCCACATAGCGGCCCGGATCATCCGGCGAGAACACCCCGCCGCGGATCGCTTGCAACACATCGTTAAGGCGATGGGAGGCTGCCACATCCGGCCCGGCGTGGAATTCACCGGCGTGCTTGCGGGCTTCCACTTGTTCGGCGCTGAGGCCGAAGATAAACATATGCTCGGCGCCCACGCGCTCGTGCATCTCCACGTTGGCGCCGTCCATGGTGCCGATGGTCAGCGCGCCATTGAGGCCGAACTTCATGTTGCTGGTGCCAGAGGCTTCAAAACCGGCCGTGGAAATCTGCTCGGACAAGTCCGCCGCCGGGATGATGCTTTCCGCCAGGCTGACGTTGTAGTTGGGCAGGAACACCACCTTGAGCAAGCCGCGCACGGTCGGGTCGTTGTTCACGGTGCGGGCGATGTCGTTGGTCAGCTTGATGATCAACTTGGCCTGGTGATAGCTGGCCGCCGCCTTGCCCGCGAAGATTTTCACGCGCGGCACCCAATCGGTGCCTGGCTCGGCGCGGATTGCCTGGTACAAGGCCACGGTGTGCAGCAGGTTGAGCAGTTGGCGTTTGTATTCGTGGATCCGCTTGACCTGCACGTCGAACATCGCCGCCGGGTTCACCGAAATGCCCAGGCGCTCGTGGATGATCTCGGCCAGTGCCCTCTTGCTGTGCAGGCGCTGTTCGGCGAAGGCTTTGCGGAACACCTGCTTCTCGGCGAAGGTCTCCAGCTCCGTCAGGCGGGTTTCCATGGTGTCGAGGATGTCCGGCCCCAGAGCCTCCACCAGCATCTCGGTGAGCTTGGGGTTGGCCTGGTACAGCCAGCGGCGGAAGGTGATGCCGTTGGTTTTGTTGTTGATGCGCTCCGGGTACAGCTTGTGCAGTTCGGAGAACACCGTGCTGCGCATCAGTTGGGTGTGCAAACCGGACACACCGTTAACGCTATGGGAGCCAAGGAACGCCAGGTTACCCATGCGCACGCGGCGGCCGTTGTCTTCTTCGATCAACGACACCGCACGCAATACGTCGAAATCGTGGATGCCCTTGGCGCGCAGCGAGTCGATGTGCTGGGCGTTGATCAGATAGATGATCTGCATATGCCGAGGCAGCATGCGTTCCATCAAACCGACAGGCCAGGTTTCCAACGCCTCGGGCAACAAGGTGTGGTTGGTGTAGGAAAGGGTTTCGACGGTGACATCCCACGCGGCTTCCCACGGAATGTCATGCAGGTCCACCAGTTGGCGCATCAATTCAGCCACGGCGATGGACGGGTGGGTGTCGTTGAGCTGGATCGCGGCGTGTTCACCCAGGCTGAGTACCGAGCCGTGCATGTTCTTGTGGCGGCGTAGCAGGTCTTGCAGCGAGGCCGAAACAAAGAAGTATTCCTGGCGCAGACGCAATTCCTGCCCCGCTTCGGTGCTGTCGGCCGGGTAAAGCACTCGGGAGATGCTTTCGGCGCGAGCCACTTCGGCGACGGCGCCCAAGTGGTCACCGGCGTTGAAGCGCTCCAGGTGCAGGTCTTCTACCGCCCGGGCGCGCCACAGGCGCAGGGTGTTCACGCTGGCGCCGCGCCAGCCGACTACCGGCGTGTCGTACGCCACCGCGCGCACGGTTTCGTTGGGCGTCCATACCTGGATCATCTTGCCGGAGGCATCCGCCAGGGTTTCGACGCTGCCGCCAAAGCCGATCGGGTAAATCACCTCGGCCCGCTCGAACTCCCACGGGTTGCCGAAATCCAGCCAGCGTTCGGTCTGTTCCTGCTGCCAGCCGTCGACAATCGCCTGGCGAAACAGGCCGTGTTCATACCGGATGCCATAGCCGTGGCCGGCAATGCCCAGGGTCGACATGCTTTCCATAAAGCACGCGGCCAGGCGGCCCAGGCCACCGTTGCCGAGCGCCGCGTCGGGCTCCAGCAGGCGGATGCGCTCCAGGTCCACGCCCAGTTCGGACAGGGCTTCGCGGGCAATCTCCAACACACCCAGGTTGCTCAGGCTGTCGTAGAGCAAACGGCCGATCAGGAACTCCAGCGAGAGGTAATACACCCGCTTCTGGCCTTTGCGGTAGATGCGCCGCGTGTGGTTCATCCAGTGGTCGACCATCTGGTCGCGGGCGGCCAGGGCGATGGCTTCAAACCAGTCGTGGTCGAAGGCGTGATCCGGGTCCTTGCCCACCGCGTAGGTAAGTTTGGTCAAGACAGCATCGCGGAATGCGGCTACCTCTGCTTCTCGTGCAAGCGGTTCCTGAGACATCGGTGCGACCTCGGGCGAGATTGAAGGAGTTGCTAGAGCCTAGTCGGTCTGACAGACGGTAGACGTGCTGGTTCGGCAGTTTTTTAACTCATTCACCATTGCTGGAAATTGATGCAGGGGCCGTGCCTGCTTTTCTCCCCTGCACCGTTGGAGATGAAATCTGCAAAATATTGTTCAAAAAACCACCAATCCCGGTATGATCGCGCGCCCGGATACAGCCCCACCTTGGAACCTTGATGAAGCCTCAACTGATCGCCGCCGCTGAACTCGACCGTCTCGAGACCTGGCAGAAATATTCCGCCCACATGTGCGGTGGCTGCGTGTCCAGCTGCTGCACGCTGCCGGTCGAGGTGAAGATCAAGGACCTGATCCGCATTGGCATCGTCGATGAGTTCGAGCGCGGCGACCCGCCGAAGAACATCGCCAAGCGTTTGCAGAAGGAAGGCATCGTCGAGCGCTACAATTCCAAATCCGAAATTTTCACCCTGCAGCGCATGAGCAATAACGACTGCCTGTACCTGGATCGTAAGACGCGCTTCTGCACTATTTATGACAAGCGCCCGGATACCTGCCGCAACCACCCGAAAATCGGGCCGCGGCCGGGGTATTGTGCGTACAAGCCGAAGGAAGTGGTGCGCGAGACCAATTTCCGGACTCTCGACAAGTTCTGATGATCATGATGATCGTTCCCACGCTCCGCGTGGGAATGCAGCCCTGGACGCTCTGCGTCCGCCCTTAAAAGCGGGACGCGGAGCGTCCCAAGCGGCATTCCCACGCAGAGCGTGGGAACGATCAGGCATAAAAAAACGCCCCCGGCCTTTCGACCGGGGGCGTTTTTCATTCAGCCTGAGTTAACTCAGTTCTTGGCTTTCTTGATGATCGTTCCCACGCTCCGCGTGGTAACGCAGCCCTGGACGCTCTGCGTCCGCCCTTAAAAGCGGGACGCGGAGCGTCCCAAGCGGCATTCCCACGCAGAGCGTGGGAACGATCAGGCATAAAAAAACGCCCCCGGCCTTTCGACCGGGGGCGTT
>NZ_WKDB01000134.1:0-3445 GCF_021606215.1 Pseudomonas sp. PA-5-4B
CAGTAGTGAAACGATGCATCGCCGATGGTAGTGTGGGGTTTCCCCATGTGAGAGTAGGTCATCGTCAAGATTAAATTCCGAAACCCCTGATTGCTAACGCAATCAGGGGTTTTGTTTTGGGCGCTCGTTTAGGCGTAAATCTCGCTCACGAGTGGCGTTAATCACAACGCGTCCAGGCTGAGATGCCACGTAAGCCTGCTTTGCAGCCGCCTCCAGTGCTAAATCCTGTCCTTTCTATGCAATGACCTTGCGCATGGCTATCATGCGTGCCTCATTGTGAGGCGATGCTTGCATGCTGACGTTGTTAACACTTCTCAAAGATGGTCGATTCCACTCCGGAGAGGCGCTCGGTGCTGCCCTGGGTGTCAGCCGCAGTGCTGTTTGGAAGCAGCTCCAGCATCTGGAGTCTGAATTGAACCTGCCCATTCATAAAATTCGCGGCAGGGGGTACCAGCTAGCATCTCCATTGGTGTTCTTGAGTGCTGAAGAAATTCAAGAGCGCGCTCCTGCTTTGGCGTGGCCTGTTTACATCTCTGACTCCATAGACTCCACCAATGCCGAGGCTTTGCGCCTCGTCGGCACAGGTTGCGCGGCGCCATTTCTGGTGCTTGCGGAGCAGCAAACGGCGGGAAGAGGGAGGCGGGGCCGCAAGTGGGTCAGTCCGTTTGCTCAAAACCTGTATTACAGCCTCGTATTGCGCATTGACGGCGGGCTGAGGCAGTTGGAAGGGCTTAGCCTTGTCGTCGGATTGGCAGTCATGCAGGCCCTGCGTGAGTTGGGTGTCCAGGGCGCCGCCTTGAAATGGCCGAATGACGTCCTGGTTGGGCAGAAAAAAATTGCCGGTATCTTGCTGGAATTGGTTGGAGATCCCGCTGATGTTTGCCATGTTGTGCTCGGTATAGGGATCAACGTAAATATGCAGAAGGCGGCAGAGGTCGATCAGCAGTGGACGTCGGCGCAGTTGGAGACGGGCTCCCCTGTCGACCGAAATCACTTGGTCGCACGCCTTGGACTGCAGTTGCAAAGTCACCTGGAGCGACATAAGGCTTTCGGTTTTGCTGCGCTTCAGGAAGAGTGGGAGCGAAATCATTTGTGGCAGGGTAAGGCCGTATCTCTTATCGCGGGTGTTAACCAGATTGATGGTGTGGTGCTGGGTGTTGATCACCAGGGCGCGCTGCGGCTGAGTGTCGAGGGTGTCGAGAAAATATACAGCGGCGGTGAGTTAAGCCTGAGGTTGCGTGATGATTCTTGAGCTCGACTGTGGGAATAGCTTTATCAAGTGGCGTGTGCTCGATTCGCCTATGGCCAGGGCGTCCGCTGAGGGTGTTGTCGGCTCGGACCTTGAGTTGATCGAGGGCCTGAAGGCAATCCCGGGGTTGTCATTGACGCGCTGCCGCCTGGTAAGTGTTCGGGCCTCCGAAGAGACCGGGCAGTTGGTTGAGGCATTGCAGGGGGCATTTGGGGTTGTTGTGTCTTGTGCTGTCTCAGCGAGGGAGGCGGCGGGTGTACGTAACGGCTACGAAGAGTTTGAGCGTCTTGGGCTGGATCGTTGGTTGGCAATGCTCGGTGGTTTCAAGCTGGCATCAGGTGCCTGCCTGGTACTCGATTTCGGTACCGCAGCCACTGCAGACTTTATTGCTGCCGATGGTGAGCACCTTGGCGGCTTCATTTGCCCGGGAATGCCCCTCATGCGCAGCCAGTTGCGAACGCACACGCGCAAAATCCGCTACGACGATATTGCGGCAGAGCAGGCCCTGGCACGCCTCTCGCCGGGGCGGACGACTGTGGAAGCCGTTGAGCGGGGTTGTACGCTGATGCTCAGAGGGTTTGTTTTGACACAGCTTGAGTTGGCTCGGAGCTATTGGGGGAATGACTTCACGGTTTTTCTGACTGGCGGGGATGCTGACCTGGTCTCCGATGCCGTGCCTCACGCTCGTTTTGTTCCTGATCTGGTTTTTGTTGGTCTGGCGATGGCGTGCCCTTTGTCCTGAGGTATTTATGCGTTGGCTGTTTTTGCTTTTGCTCGTTCTCAATGCCTTCTATTACATCTGGCATCAACAGGAAGCCCCATTGCGTGCTAAAGATGTAACGCCACTGAGTCTCTATAAGGGCTCTCAGCAGGATATTCGCCTATTGAGTGAATCCTCTGACCCCATGGTTCGGCGCGACCGGGCAAAAGCGCCTGACGCACAAAGTACGTGTCTATACATCGGTGGTTTCGCTGATCAGCGCCAGGCCCAGTCGGTAGAGCAGCGCCTCATAAGCCTGGATATAAAGGTCAAAGTGCTTCTCCTCAATACGCCTGATGCCTCCGGCTATTGGCTTCGTGTCGCCCCTGAAAGCAGGAGGTTGGCTGAGGATCTGCCGTTTGAAAACCTTGCTAAGGAATTCAATGAGTTAAAACATAAAATAATGTTGTGCGAAGGCGTTGCAACTGTCGAATAGTTTGCATAGAATGGCGCCCGCTTCGCAGTGAAGACCTTTACGGTCTACAGCGTGAAGCGAAGGTCAACGCAGCTAACCTCATATTTTTAATGAGAAAATGCTTGACAGAAGGCCGGCGTGATGTAGAATGCCGGCTCGCTTAGGAGGGGTTCCCGAGCGGCCAAAGGGATCAGACTGTAAATCTGACGTCTACGACTTCGAAGGTTCGAATCCTTCCCCCTCCACCATTTTTAGCGTGAGCTGCAAGCTCCGCGGGTATAGTTTAGTGGTAGAACCTCAGCCTTCCAAGCTGATGATGCGGGTTCGATTCCCGCTACCCGCTCCAAGTTTGCAGGTTGTGCAATGTGTTTTGCTCTTGTAGCTCAGTTGGTAGAGCACACCCTTGGTAAGGGTGAGGTCAGCGGTTCAAATCCGCTCAAGAGCTCCATATAACAAGGCAGATATGAAAATATCTGCCTTTGTTTTAACAGCTGCCTCGGCTTGTTGGTGTTGCATTTGGCTTTGTTGCCAGGTGATTTCAGGTCTAGTGGGGTTGGTTGTTGTAAAGTCTTTTTCAGGCCTGCATAATGGTCGGCCTGATTTTGTTTTAGGTCAGTAGCTCAATTGGCAGAGCGACGGTCTCCAAAACCGTAGGTTGGGGGTTCGATTCCCTCCTGACCTGCCAGATTCACGTGGTGTGTCTGGCTTTCTTTTCACAGGATCTTCATAGATGACTCCTAAGGCTGAAGCTCAAAGCTCTCGTTTCGATCTCGTCAAGTGGCTCGCTGTGGTCGCGTTGGTGGTCGTAGGCGTTGTTGGCAATCAGTACTACTCTGCTTCGCCGATCCTGTACCGCGTACTCGCTTTGCTCGCTCTTGCTGCTGTAGCTGCCTTTGTAGGCCTGCAGACTGCCAAAGGCAAGTCTTTCGCGGTCCTGGTAAAGGAAGCTCGTACCGAAATTCGTAAAGTCGTTTGGCCGACTCGCCAAGAAACCACGCAGACCACGTTGATTGTTGTGGCT
>NZ_WKDB01000135.1:0-3076 GCF_021606215.1 Pseudomonas sp. PA-5-4B
TCGTTCTTTAAAAATTTGGGTATGTGATAGAAAGATAGACTGAACGTTACTTTCACTGGTAACGGATCAGGCTAAGGTAAAATTTGTGAGTTCTCTTAGTTGAGAAATTCGAATTTTCGGCGAATGTTGTCTTCACAGTATAACCAGATTGCTTGGGGTTATATGGTCAAGTGAAGAAGCGCATACGGTGGATGCCTTGGCAGTCAGAGGCGATGAAAGACGTGGTAGCCTGCGAAAAGCTTCGGGGAGTCGGCAAACAGACTTTGATCCGGAGATGTCTGAATGGGGGAACCCAGCCATCATAAGATGGTTATCTTACGCTGAATACATAGGCGTAAGAGGCGAACCAGGGGAACTGAAACATCTAAGTACCCTGAGGAAAAGAAATCAACCGAGATTCCCTTAGTAGTGGCGAGCGAACGGGGACTAGCCCTTAAGTGGCTTTGAGATTAGCGGAACGCTCTGGAAAGTGCGGCCATAGTGGGTGATAGCCCTGTACGCGAAAATCTCTTAGTCATGAAATCGAGTAGGACGGAGCACGAGAAACTTTGTCTGAATATGGGGGGACCATCCTCCAAGGCTAAATACTACTGACTGACCGATAGTGAACTAGTACCGTGAGGGAAAGGCGAAAAGAACCCCGGAGAGGGGAGTGAAATAGATCCTGAAACCGTATGCGTACAAGCAGTGGGAGCAGACTTTGTTCTGTGACTGCGTACCTTTTGTATAATGGGTCAGCGACTTATTTTCAGTGGCGAGCTTAACCGAATAGGGGAGGCGTAGCGAAAGCGAGTCTTAATAGGGCGTCTAGTCGCTGGGAATAGACCCGAAACCGGGCGATCTATCCATGGGCAGGTTGAAGGTTGGGTAACACTAACTGGAGGACCGAACCGACTACCGTTGAAAAGTTAGCGGATGACCTGTGGATCGGAGTGAAAGGCTAATCAAGCTCGGAGATAGCTGGTTCTCCTCGAAAGCTATTTAGGTAGCGCCTCATGTATCACTGTAGGGGGTAGAGCACTGTTTCGGCTAGGGGGTCATCCCGACTTACCAAACCGATGCAAACTCCGAATACCTACAAGTGCCGAGCATGGGAGACACACGGCGGGTGCTAACGTCCGTCGTGAAAAGGGAAACAACCCAGACCGTCAGCTAAGGTCCCAAAGTTATGGTTAAGTGGGAAACGATGTGGGAAGGCTTAGACAGCTAGGAGGTTGGCTTAGAAGCAGCCACCCTTTAAAGAAAGCGTAATAGCTCACTAGTCGAGTCGGCCTGCGCGGAAGATGTAACGGGGCTCAAACCATACACCGAAGCTACGGGTATCACGTAAGTGATGCGGTAGAGGAGCGTTCTGTAAGCCTGTGAAGGTGAGTTGAGAAGCTTGCTGGAGGTATCAGAAGTGCGAATGCTGACATGAGTAACGACAATGGGTGTGAAAAACACCCACGCCGAAAGACCAAGGTTTCCTGCGCAACGTTAATCGACGCAGGGTTAGTCGGTCCCTAAGGCGAGGCTGAAAAGCGTAGTCGATGGAAAACAGGTTAATATTCCTGTACTTCTGGTTATTGCGATGGAGGGACGGAGAAGGCTAGGCCAGCTTGGCGTTGGTTGTCCAAGTTTAAGGTGGTAGGCTGAGATCTTAGGTAAATCCGGGATCTTAAGGCCGAGAGCTGATGACGAGCTAACTTTTAGTTAGCGAAGTGGTTGATGCCATGCTTCCAAGAAAAGCTTCTAAGCTTCAGGTAACCAGGAACCGTACCCCAAACCGACACAGGTGGTTGGGTAGAGAATACCAAGGCGCTTGAGAGAACTCGGGTGAAGGAACTAGGCAAAATGGCACCGTAACTTCGGGAGAAGGTGCGCCGGTGAGGGTGAAGGACTTGCTCCGTAAGCTCATGCCGGTCGAAGATACCAGGCCGCTGCGACTGTTTATTAAAAACACAGCACTCTGCAAACACGAAAGTGGACGTATAGGGTGTGACGCCTGCCCGGTGCCGGAAGGTTAATTGATGGGGTTAGCTAACGCGAAGCTCTTGATCGAAGCCCCGGTAAACGGCGGCCGTAACTATAACGGTCCTAAGGTAGCGAAATTCCTTGTCGGGTAAGTTCCGACCTGCACGAATGGCGTAACGATGGCGGCGCTGTCTCCACCCGAGACTCAGTGAAATTGAAATCGCTGTGAAGATGCAGTGTATCCGCGGCTAGACGGAAAGACCCCGTGAACCTTTACTATAGCTTTGCACTGGACTTTGAATTTGCTTGTGTAGGATAGGTGGGAGGCTTTGAAGCGTGGACGCCAGTCTGCGTGGAGCCAACCTTGAAATACCACCCTGGCAACTTTGAGGTTCTAACTCAGGTCCGTTATCCGGATCGAGGACAGTGTATGGTGGGTAGTTTGACTGGGGCGGTCTCCTCCTAAAGAGTAACGGAGGAGTACGAAGGTGCGCTCAGACCGGTCGGAAATCGGTCGTAGAGTATAAAGGCAAAAGCGCGCTTGACTGCGAGACAGACACGTCGAGCAGGTACGAAAGTAGGTCTTAGTGATCCGGTGGTTCTGTATGGAAGGGCCATCGCTCAACGGATAAAAGGTACTCCGGGGATAACAGGCTGATACCGCCCAAGAGTTCATATCGACGGCGGTGTTTGGCACCTCGATGTCGGCTCATCACATCCTGGGGCTGAAGCCGGTCCCAAGGGTATGGCTGTTCGCCATTTAAAGTGGTACGCGAGCTGGGTTTAGAACGTCGTGAGACAGTTCGGTCCCTATCTGCCGTGGACGTTTGAGATTTGAGAGGGGCTGCTCCTAGTACGAGAGGACCGGAGTGGACGAACCTCTGGTGTTCCGGTTGTCACGCCAGTGGCATTGCCGGGTAGCTATGTTCGGAATAGATAACCGCTGAAAGCATCTAAGCGGGAAACTAGCCTCAAGATGAGATCTCACTGGGACCTTGAGTCCCCTGAAGGGCCGTCGAAGACTACGACGTTGATAGGTTGGGTGTGTAAGCGCTGTGAGGCGTTGAGCTAACCAATACTAATTGCCCGTGAGGCTTGACCATATAACACCCAAGCAATTTGA
>NZ_WKDB01000136.1:0-2934 GCF_021606215.1 Pseudomonas sp. PA-5-4B
TTGACTATCAGTCTGACTCCACAAGCACCCACACGAATTGCTTGATTCAGTTGTTAAAGAGCGGTTGGTTAAGATCTTTCGTCTCAACCGAGGCGCGCATTCTACAGCAGCCTCATTTGCTGTCAAGCGATTTCTTTATCAAAATCAACTACTTGAACCAGAACCGGCTTCAAGCTGCTCGTCAGCGGGAGGCGAATAGTACAGCATTCAAATATGTGGTCAACCCCCTTCCTGAAATTCTTTTCGATTAATCCACAGTGCCACGGTTGCAGCTATATAGAGTGTTCGATCGCCTGACAGCGCGGCTCATGGCAAACGCGCGACCTCGCCCAGGCGTTACGGTTTGCAATCGGCGGCGAGGAAAAGCCGGCGAATCAGCAGACCTGACATTTGCGTAGGCGCGCAATGCCCCTTCAGCCCCTGACTATCAAACCGGCTCTCACCCACTTTTACACAGGTCCGAAAGAAAGCCATTGAAATTCAAGGGCTTTTTTTTCGCCTGCAGAAACGTGAGTATGTGCGGGCGAACGCAGACATGAGGAATCGGAACCATGGAATTGACGCTGGAAGCTGTTGCGCTTTTTGCTCTCAAGCTGGTGCATGAGACGGACGGCGCGAGCCCGTTGCTGCGCGATGACCTGGTGATGGATGGGTATGAGCGCGAAGTGTTTGGGTTGTTGGTGCGCCAGGGGGATTTGGCGACGATTCAACGCAAGCTCAATGAGTGCATTGCCCAGGCCTTGAATGCACTAGGCGGCGCCGACACGGTGCTGGGCCGTGAACTGCTCAAACTGTTTACAGATGTGCAACAGGCCAGCAGCCTTGATGAGCTAAGTACCCCGCTGATTACCCTCAAAGACTATCTGAAAGATATCCAGTGAGTCGGTGATCAACATACCGGCCAGGTACACCATCAATACGGCTACGCCAGCGTCCAGGCATCGCCAGACCACGGGCGTGCGAAACAGCCACGCCAGCTGCTGACATCCCAGCGCCAACCAGATTAACGGCGCCGGCAGGACTCGCTGAGCAACAGCTTTTCAAGACCAGAAGTTTCAACGCCCCTTCTGATCCCCTCGGCTAATAATCCAACCGACCGAAAAGCTCTTCGAAAGGGATCATGACGTGCTCGCGATAAGCTTCACGCTCCCGGAGTCTTTGATACCACGCCTCAACGTGAGGAATGAGTGGGCGGGAAATAGCTAAAGAGAAGTAACGGTACAGATGTGTGCCAACAGTAATGTCTGCCAACGACAAACGTTCCCCACCCAGAAAGGGCTGCTCGCTCAAGACCTGGTCAAGTAACTCAAAATATTGATCGCAGAGGCTGATGCTTTTTTCGATAGCTTGCGGATCCCGCAACGCCTCAGGGGTTCGGTAAAAGCCCCAAAACACACCATTTAAAAACGTCGGCTGCAAGCTGGTTTGAGACCAATCCATCCAACGGTCAACTTGAGAGCGCTGAGCTGGGTCCTCACTCCAGAAACCAGATGCCCCATGACGCGCGGCAAGGTATCTGAGAATACTGTGCGACTCCCACACCACTGTCCCGTCGTCATCTTTTATGACAGGCACGCGCCCATGGGGGTTCATGCGCAGAAACGCTGGCGAATCCTTGAGGCCGTATTGGCCGCCCGCGGAAATATGGCGGTGGGCCAGACCTAACTCACCTATAAGCCACATGACCTTCTGAACATTGAATGACGAACGTCGCCCCCACACTTCAAGCATGCAACCTCCTGTTAACCACCCCTAACTACAACGTTGCAACCACCCTCTTACCGCCGCCCTTCAACCGCCATCCGCACAGCCAAGCCCATCAGCACCGAACCCATCACCCAACGCTGAACCGCCTGCCAGCCTGGACGGGTGACGAAGAACACGGCGATGGAACCCGCCATCATTGCAATCACCGCATTGACGCTCACGCTGATGGCAATCTGCGTAAAACCCAGGATCAGTGATTGCATCAGCACACTGCCATGCCCATTCGGGTCAATAAACTGCGGCAACAACGACAAATACATCACCGCCACTTTGGGGTTCAGCAGGTTGGTCACCAAGCCCATCATGAACAACTTGCGTGGGCTGTCCTGGGGCAAGTCCCGCACTTGAAACGGCGACCGGCCACCCGGCTTCACCGCCTGCCAGGCCAGGTACACCAGGTACAACGCGCCACCGAGCCGCAACGCGTCGTAGGCAAACGGCACCGCCATCACCAATGCGGTAATCCCCAGCGCCGCGCAGAACATATAAACAAGGAAACCCAAAGCAACGCCACCGAGGGAAATCATCCCGGCCGTGCGCCCCTGGCAGATCGAGCGGGAAATGAGGTAAATCATGTTCGGCCCGGGCGTCAGCACCATGCCGAGGGAGATCAGGCCATAAGCAAGCCAGCTGGACAGTTCGGGCATGGTGTCGCTCCTGCAGTATTGTGCTGGGTGCCATGGTAGGGCGTTGAAAAGCAGGGCGTTAGATACAGATCCGCGAGCAAAACGTCATACACCGCTCACGGTAAGGCACATGATCGACTTCGCCTCGCTGCCGTACACAAACATTGCGCACGTTTGATCTGGATTCTGCAGGCAAAAAAATACCCTGGCGTCCCAAGGTCTTTTTTACTGCTAACGCTGCTTCAACAGATGTACACCGACCGATGTGGGAGCTGGCTTACCTGCGATGACCATAGGTATATACACAGCCGGTTAACACAAAGTCTGTGGTAGGTGGGCTGTTGTGGCGAGCAGGCTTGTCCTGCGTTGGGCTGCGAAGCGGCCCCAGTAAAGGCACTGCAATTTTCCTGAAAGTACTCAGTGTCAGGGGTTTGGGGCGCCTTGCGGGCCCACCCCCGACAAACCTGCTCGCCACAGGCGAAAATGGCGGGCCTCAAAAAACTGTCTCTTTTTCACAACTTGAGCCGCCGGCGGAGGATGA
>NZ_WKDB01000137.1:0-2093 GCF_021606215.1 Pseudomonas sp. PA-5-4B
TGGAGATTGATGCCATCAACGTTACCGGGCAAAGCGTTGAACAGCCCACCGAGCATGTGGTCGGCTATGTAGCCAAACGCAACATGAGCGCTACCAAGACCGACACGCCGATCACCGAGACGCCGCAGTCGTTGTCGGTGGTGACGAGCGACGAGATCCGCGACCGCCAGGCGGAAACGTTGGCCCAGACGCTGAGCTATACGCCAGGGTTCACCGCCAGTGCGACCTCTTTCAACCGCACTGCGGACCGCTTCCGCATCCGCGGTTTCTCCGTCGAATCCGCCACCGGCGGCTCGCTGCGAGACGGCCTGCGCCTGCAGAACAACTCCTACGACGGCATTCAGGAACCTTTTGGCCTGGAGCGCGTCGAGGTCATCCGCGGCGCTGCCTCGGTGCTCTACGGCCAACTCTCGCCCGGCGGCATGGTAAATGGCGTCAGCAAGCGCCCAACCGAAACGCCGCTTCATGAGCTGCAACTGCAGGCGGGCTCCAATGACCGCAAGCAGCTCGCCGCCGATTTCAGCGGCGCACTACCCGGTAGCGACACCCTGAGCTATCGCCTGACCCTGCTCAGCCGCAACAGCGACACCCAGCAGGATCATCTCAACGACGACAAGATCTACATCGCCCCGGCGCTGACCTGGCGCCCTGACGAAGACACATCGCTGACCCTGCTGTCCTTCTACCAGAAGACCGATACGCGTTTCCCCGCGCCCCTGCCCTATCAGTTGGTCAAAGGTGCGGGTGACGGCGCCTTCAAGATCGGCCGCAACGACTTTATCGGCGAGCCGGGCTACGACGACATGAATGGCGAGATGTCGGCCCTGGGGTACGAATTCACCCACCACTTCAACGAGCACTTCACGCTTAATCACAAGCTGCGTTACTCCGAGTCCGACGTGAAGTGGAAATACCTGCAAGCTCAGACGTCCGCAGCTGCTATCCGCAATGCCGCCAATACCGGCATCCTTGCACGGCAATACAGTGATCGCCGTGAACGTGCTCGAACCCTGGGCAGCGATACCAATATCGAATCGAAATGGCAGTTCGGCAGCGTCGAGCACACCGTTCTGGTCGGTTTCGACGGCTATGACACTTCCTATGACTCCCATAACTTCCGAGCCACAGCCCCCAGCCTGGACCTGAGTCGCTACAACTATGGTCAGCCCGTAGTGGTCAACACAAGCCCCGCCCTGGACCGTGGCTCGCAGCTCGATATGCTGCAAAAAGGCGCCTATTTCCAGGATCAGATCAAGTTCGACGACAAGTGGGTCCTGCAACTGGGTGGCCGCCACGACTGGGCTGACCAGCAGCAGAAGGCGCATCGCAATGGCGCCAAGGCCAGCCAAAGCGACGAAGCCACCACTTGGCGTGCGGGCCTGGTCTACCTGGCGGACAACGGCCTGGCGCCCTATATCAGCTATAGCGAGTCGTTCTTCCCGGTTTCCGTTGCGCAAGTCACCGGCCAGACCTTCACTCCCACCGAAGGCAAACAGTACGAAGTTGGCGTGCGCTATCAGCCCAAGGACAGCAATATGCTGCTCAGCGCAGCAGTCTACGAGCTGACCCAGACCAACGTGCTCAAGCAGGATCCAGCTACCGACGAGTTCCGCCAAACCGGCGAGGAACGTTCCCGCGGTCTGGAGCTGGAAGCCAAGGCGGATGTCACCCCGGCACTCAGCGTGATCGCCACCTACGCCTATACCGATGCACGCACCACCAAGAGCGCTATCGCCGCCGAAGTGGGTCAACGTACCGACGAAACGCCCTACCACCAGGCAGCCCTGTGGACCCGCTACGACTTCGTCAACTGGGGCATTCCGAAACTGACCGTGGGCGCCGGCGCTCGCTACATGGGTACAACACAGGCCTCGGGCATGGATTCGGCCATGCCAGCCTATACCCTGTTCGACGCCATGGCGCGCTACCAGATCGACGACCACTGGGACGTGACCGTAAACGCCAACAACCTGACCGACAAGCGCTACGCGCAGTGCAGTTTCTCCACCTGTCTCTACGGTGACGAGCGCACCCTGCTGACCTCGGTGAACTTCAACTGGTGATCTGCCGCTCCGCGCGCCGAGCAAGCACCT
>NZ_WKDB01000139.1:0-1629 GCF_021606215.1 Pseudomonas sp. PA-5-4B
ACAAGGGCGACCAGACTGTCACTACCGCTATTAAAGGCGTCACCGGTGGCGAGCACTTCGAAAATCTGGTTCCAGGCACCACGCCGGTTAGCACCACTGTCACCGACACTCCGGGTACTGATAACACCACTACTGTCACGCTGACCGCGCCAAGCGCAGTCAATGAGGGTGGCCAGATTACGTATACCGCTACGCTTTCCAATAAAGCGGGTACTGATGTAACGCTGAAGTTGGATAACGGCTCGACCATCACCATCAAAGCCGGCGACACCGTCGGCACAGTGACTGTCCCTGCGCCAAGCGATGACGTATTCATCGATAAGAGCACTCAGACGGTCAAGATCACCGACACCGCTGGCGGTAACTTCGAGAAGCTGGAAGTGGCTGGTGATGGTGCAACCACCACCATCAACGACACCATCGACAAAGTGGATGTAGTTCTGACTGCCACCACTACCGTTGGTGAAGGCGGCAACATCGTCTATACCGCCAGCCTTGTGGATAAAAACGGCGCGCCGGTGACTAACATCACCAACCCGTTGACCGTCACTCTCGATAATGGCCAGACCATCACCATCGGTGTGAATCAGTCGAATGGCAGCGTGACCGTTGTCGCTCCAGATGACGTGTACAAGGGCGACCAGACTGTCACTACCGCCATCACCAACGTGACCGGCGGCGCGCACTTCGAGAATCTGGTGCCAGGCACTACGCCTGTTAGCACCACCGTCACCGATACTCCGGGTACTGATAACACCACTACCGTCACGTTGACCGCGCCAAGCGCAGTCAATGAAGGTGGTCAGATTACGTACACCGCGACCTTGAGCAACAAGGCCGGTACTGACGTAACCCTGAAACTCGATAACGGCTCGACCATCACCATCAAAGCTGGCGATACCGTTGGCTCCGTGACTGTTGCAGCGCCTGGCGATGACGTGTTCGTCGACAAGAGCACCCAGACCGTCAAGATCACCGACACTGCTGGCGGCAACTTCGAGAAACTGGAAGTCGCAGGCGACGGTGCAACCACCACCATTAACGACACCATCGACAAGGTCGATGTGGTCCTGACCGCCACCACCACCGTTGGTGAAGGCGGCAACATCGTCTACACCGCCAGCCTTGTGGATAAAAACGGCGCGGCAGTGACTAACATCACCAATCCGCTGACCGTGACCTTGGATAATGGCCAGACCATTACCATCGGCGTTAATCAATCGAACGGCAGCGTGACCGTTGTAGCTCCAGATGACGTGTACAAGGGCGACCAGACCGTCACTACCGCTATCAAAGGCGTCACCGGCGGCGAGCACTTCGAAAATCTGGTGCCAGGTACTACGCCAGTTAGCACTACTGTCACCGACACTCCGGGCACTGATAACACCACTACCGTCACGTTGACCGCGCCAAGCGCAGTCAATGAAGGTGGTCAGATTACGTACACCGCGACCTTGAGCAACAAGGCCGGTACTGACGTAACCCTGAAACTGGATAACGGCTCGACCATCACCATCAAAGCTGGTGACACCGTCGGCACCGTAACCGTCCCTGCGCCTAGCGATGACGTGTTCATCGACAAGAGCACCCAGACGGTCAAGATCACCGACACTGCTGGCGGCAACTTCG
>NZ_WKDB01000014.1:0-103663 GCF_021606215.1 Pseudomonas sp. PA-5-4B
TGCGGCGTCTCGGTGATCGGCGTGTCGGTCTTGGTAGCGCTCATGTTGCGTTTGGCTACATAGCCGACCACATGCTCGGTGGGCTGTTCAACGCTTTGCCCGGTAACGTTGATGGCATCAATCTCCAGGGGCGCAGCCGTGGGGGACTGGTTAGTCTCAGCGGCATGCAGGCTGCCCGAGCCCAGGCTGGCCATGGCCAGTGCTAGTGCGGTAAGGCTGAAGGCTGGGCGTCGGGCGAAACGTTCGGGGCTTAGGTGCGTAACCTGGCGCATGGCGAAGGAACATCCTCTGGTCTTCTGGTATGTGTGCGCAATGCGGAGGACTTTCTGTGATCCTTCACGCCAGTGCGCCGTGGCAGTCAGCAATAGCGGGCGAACTCTACATCTAAATGAGAAATATTTGTACTAGCTCACGCGTTATTGTCATCACCAAGATATTACTGCAAGCTAATGCGCATAAATGTTCAAGGCCTGGACGCTGCCTGATAGGCAATGTCCGCCCTGGGCTGGATGAAATTCGCGGTGAACCCGCATGCCCGGCAATCTGCGCTGGCTCTGAGCCAAGAGGGCGCTGGCGCGGTGGTTCGAATTCGAGTGTGTATGCATGTTGAAAGCGATGGGGCTTCAGCTTCAATTCGACGGATTGAAGGTGCTGGATGACATCAGTCTGACCATTCCCGAGGGCTGCTTTACCGCATTGATCGGGGCAAATGGTTGTGGCAAGACCACGTTGCTGAACGTGCTGGCGCGCATGCTACGCCCGGCCAGCGGCGACGTACTGCTGCAGGGTAAGCCCCATGTTCAGCTCTCGCGACGTGATCTGGCCAGGCAAATCGCGCTGTTGCCGCAACGCACCGCTTCGCCTGCCGGGATAACCGTGCGCGAACTGGTCATTCAGGGGCGCTATCCCTGGCAAAGCTGGTGGCAGCAGTGGAGTGACGCCGATCAGCAGGCGATCGACCGCGCCGTGGCACTGGCCGACGTCGGCATGCTGCTGGACCGCACCCTCACCAGCCTGTCTGGGGGGCAGTTACAGCGTTGCTGGATTGCCATGACTCTGGCGCAGGAGACCCCGGTCATCCTGCTCGACGAGCCCACCACCTTTCTCGACATCGCTCATCAAATCGCCTTGCTCGAATTGCTCGCCGAGCTGCGTGACCAGGGCCGCACTGTCGTCGCGGTTCTGCATGACCTCAACCAGGCTGCGCGCTATGCCGATCAACTGGTGATGTTGCGTCAGGGCAAGGTGCACGCCCAGGGCACGCCTGCCGAGGTCTTCACTCCGGCCAACCTCAAGGCTGTGTTCGATCTGGATGCGCATATTCTCATCGATCCACATTCCGGTGATCCTCTGTGCGTGCCGGCTTCGCCTGCTCGCCTGCGCGCGCTCGACAGCCAGGTAGCCCGATGACGGCTGGGTGGCGTTGGCCGATCTGGTTATCGATCGTGATCGGCATCGGCCTGGCGTCGACGCTGCACCTGGCAGTGGGGGCCAAGTCGATCCCCTGGAGCGATGTCTGGCAGGCGTTGCTGGCGTATGACCCGAGTAATTCTGATCACAGCGTCATCCGCGGTTCGCGCCTGCCGCGCCTGTGGGTGGCGATGACTGTGGGCGCCTGCCTGGGGCTGGCCGGCACGGTGATGCAGGCGGTGGGCGACAATCCGTTGGCCGACCCGGGCATCCTCGGCATCAACAGTGGTGCGGCCTTGTTCGTGGTCATTGGCTTGCTGGTGCTACCCGGCAATGACATGACCATGATTCCGCTGTTTGCCTTCAGCGGCGCTCTGGTGGCCGCCATCGGCGTCATGCTGCTGGCCGGGCGCACGCCCAATCCGGTGCGCCTGACGCTTTCCGGAGCGATGATGGCCGCGCTGTTCGGCGCCATCACCGCGATTCTGCTGCTGCTCGATCAGCAGGGGCTGGACAGCCTGCGTCGCTGGCTGACCGGCTCGCTGGGTATAAGCGGGGCAAACCTGCCAAGCTGGCTATGGCCCTACCTGATCGTCGGCATGTTGCTGTGCCTGATCAATGTGCGGGCGTTGAATGCCTATCGGCTAGGCGCGCAGGTGGCCTCCAGCATGGGCGTCAACCTGTTGCGTATGCGGCTGTTGAGTTTGGTGGCCGTGGTGCTACTGTCCGGTTGCGCGGTGGCGTTGGCTGGCCCCATAGGCTTTGTCGGGCTGGTAGTACCGCATGCGGCGCGGCTGCTGGTCGGCCACGACCTGCGACAGCTGCTGCTGGCCGCGCCGCTGCTGGGCGGCTTGCTGCTGGTGCTGGCCGATGTGGTGGCGCGCACCTTGGTGAGCCCGTACGAACTCAATACCGGCATCGTCACCGCGCTGATCGGCGGCCCGGTATTCGTCGCGCTGGTACTGAGGAAGCTCAAGTGAGTCGCTGGCTGACCACGCCAAGGCGTTGCCCCGGGTTGCCCTGGATCGGTCGACCCATCGATGTGTTGGCGGCGTCAGTGTTGCTCTTGTTGCTGACGGGCCTGACGCTGTACGCGGCGAGCGTAGGCAGCTACACGACGGGCATGGCTCAGCTCTGGCAGAACCTGTTCGCCGATGAGACGGCGCTGTCGGCCAACGTGCTATGGGAGTTGCGCCTGCCGCGCATCCTGCTGGCGATACTCGGGGGCGCGGCGATGGCTCTGGCGGGCGTGTTGATGCAGTCACTGACGCGCAACCCACTAGCTGCGCCGGGATTGGTCGGGGTGGAGGCGGGCGCGAGCGTCACCATGTTGCTGATCCTGGTGCTGTGGCCGGAGGCCTTGCCGCTGCCGCTCTATCCTCTGGCAGCGTTGCTCGGGGGGCTGGCGGTGGCGCTGTTTATCGTCGCGCTATCCTGGCGCGGTGGCATTGCCCCGCTGCGCCTGATTCTAGTTGGCGTGGGGCTGACGGCCATGCTCGGTGCCGTCGCCGATCTGTTGATCACCTACGGCAATATCGATCGGGTCGAATCGGCGCTGATGTGGCTTGGCGGCAGCCTGCATCGCAGTGGTTGGCCGCAGGTGCAGAGCCTGCTGATCTGGCTGCTGGTGGCGGGCATGCCCCTGTTGTTCTGTCATCGCCAGCTCAATCTCCTGCAGTTGGGCGAGAGCGTGGCGCTCAGTCGCGGCCTGAATGCACCGGTGATAATGCTCCTGCTGTTGCTGTGCAGCGTCACGTTGACTGCGGCAACGGTGGCCAATATCGGCGTGATGACCTTCGTTGGCCTGGTCGCGCCGCACCTGGCGCGGCAGTTGTGCGGTGACCGGCATGGCGCGTTGTTGCCGCTGTCGGCCCTCTTCGGGGCCGTACTGGTTCTGCTGGGTGACACTCTGGGGCGCGCCTTGCTGCCGCCGTTGCAACTGCCGGCCGGTCTGGTGGTGGCGATTATCGGTGCGCCTTATCTGTTGATTTTGCTGGCGCGGCAACGTAACCGTTGACGCGTCGTCACTGAAGGACATGACGAAGATGATGGTGAAGTTCAAAGCCCTTTCCCTGCTGGCCTGTGTACTGCTGGGCCTGAGTTCGATGCAGGCTGTCGCCGCGGACACCCGTGTGTTCGAGAACCGTTTCGGCCGTGTCGAAGTGCCAGTCGCACCGCGTTGCGTGGTATCCCTGCATGACCTCAGCCTGACCACCCAACTGCTCGAGCTGGGCATAACCCCTTGCGGGTCCACGGGGCGCAAGAAGCTGTTCTCGGACGTGTTGTTCCGTGGCGCTCAGCAGCGCTTCGATGTTTCCGGCATTCGCTATGTCGGTTCGCACCAGTCGCCCGATCTCGAGGCCATCGCGGCGCTCAAGCCTGACCTGATCATCGGGCTGTCCTATCACCAAGACCTGAAAGAGCGCCTCAGCCGCATCGCCCCGGTGGTGCTGCTGCCGGCGCGCGAGGCCGACATCAAGACTTACGCCAAGGAGCTGGCCGAACTGGTAGGCAAGCAGCAGCGCTACCAGAAGCTGCTGAACGAATACGAATGGATCGTCGGCGAATTCGCCAAGCGGGTGAAGGAGCCGGGGCGTATCACGGTAACCACTCTGGAGGTCTATCCGGACGGTTTCCAGCTGATCGGCCGTTCCGGCATGGATGACGTAATCGCCGACTTCGGCCTGGGACGCGTGTCGGCCTTCAAGGAGGCGCGTCAGAACGTGCCTTACAGCCTGGAGCGCATTGGCGACTTCGACAGTGATTTCATCATCGATACCTATGAGGAAATGCTCGGTTCTGAGGCTGGCACCGAGGCCTTCCGCCGTTCGCCGCAGTGGCAGAACCTCTTCGCGGTGAAGAACCACCAGTTCCTATATTTCAACCGCAGTCGTTTTGCCGACACCATGCAAGGCATGATCGGCTCGGCCTACCTGCTGCTGTCGCATATCGGCGAACGCGATTACAACCTGCAGGAAAAGTGAGCCAGCCCGCCTGAGTAAGCGGCTACAGCCGCCCAGATGATGGCTAAGTAATGCCTCGAGCTCTGCTGCTTCGCGGCTTGTGTGCAGCAGTAAGTGCCCGGAGCGCCAAGCTCAAGTAATATTAATTCCTGTTTGATAATGAGTCGGTTTTGCGATAATTTTGTGCTCTTCGTCAGTAGCACCAAGGAACGCAGATGCTTACCGATTTGCTCAACCGTGCAAACCATTCACTCGATGAGGTTCAGGCGGGTGTCGAGGGACCGCTGCCCTTCGTGTTGCGCGCCCCTGTGCCAGGCGACTCCTGGCGTGATCACGCAGAGCTCATCCGGCGTGCCGCCGACAGCGAGCTGCAGACCACCGGTGGCATCCTCTTTCGCGATTTCGCCTTTCGTGACGCCAACGACTTCGAGGATTTCGCCCGCAGTTTCGGTCACGATCTACTGACCTACGACTACGCCTCCACGCCACGCACCAAGCTCAACAGCCGCGTCTATACCTCGACCGAATACCCCGCTCACCAGGTCATTCCGCTGCACAACGAGCAGTCCTACTCGTTGAACTGGCCAATGAAAATCTGGTTTCACTGCATCCAGGCCGCGCCGGTCGGCGGTGAGACGCCCATCGCCGACAGTCGCCTGGTCTATCAGCGCATCGATCCCGCCATCCGCCAGCGTTTCACCGACAAGCGCCTGATGTACGTGCGCAACTACGGCAATGGTTTGGATCTCTCCTGGCAGCAGGCATTCAGCACCGAGGACCGCAGCGAGGTCGAGCGCTTCTGTCGGCTCAGCCACATCGACTTCGAGTGGAAGGACGACGGCGAGCTGCGTACGCGCCAGGTCTGCCAGGCCGTCGCGCAGCACCCGGTCACCGGGGAGTGGGTCTGGTTCAACCAGGCGCATCTGTTTCACATCTCCAATCTCCCGGCAGCGCTACGCGAAACGCTGGTGTCGATTGTCGGCGAGGAGGGCGTGCCGCGTAACGTCTTCTACGGTGATGGCTCGCCCATCGAACTGGAGGCGCTGGAGCATGTGCGCGATGTCCTGCAGCGCACCCAGATCAGCTTCTCCTGGCAGGCAGGCGATGCGCTGATGCTCGACAACATGCTGGTCGCCCATGGTCGCTCCACCTTCCAGGGGGCACGCAAGGTGGTGGTGGCCATGGCCGAGCCCGCCTCGGCCGTCTGACGCTGAATAATCCTCAAAGCCACTACCAGGGTGGCTGACCTTGAATCCGCACGATGAAGGACGACACATGCTCGATCGCTTGATGCATGACTGCTGGCTGCGCGGTATCCGCATGTCCGCGAGCGAAGGCCGCCTGATGATTTCCACTGGCTTGCCTGAGGCCCTGAGTACCGAGCTGGAGCGTGAGCTGCAAGCGCGCAGTGCTGAAATTCTGCCTTGGTTGGCGCGCCACCCCGACTACTTCCAGGCGCGCCCACTCAACGATAACGAGCAGGCCCTGTGGTTCCTGCAGCGTATGGAACCCGGCAGTTGCGCCTACAACATCGCCTTGGCCGGGCGTATCAGGCCGCAGTACCTCTGGGCGGATCTGCCGCATCGTTTGGAGCGGGCCTGGCAGGCGGTGCAGCAGCGTTATCCGCACCTGTGCAGTGCCTATGTCGAGCGTGATGGTGAGTTGCTGCAGTGGGACAGCCGCCCGCATCCCACCTCACTGCAATGCGAAATCTGGCAGGGCGCGGAGGCGGCCAGTGTGCAGCAACGTGTCATCGAGCTGGCCGACAAACCCTTCGACCTGGCTGCCGGTGAGATCAGCCGGCTGGTGCTGTTGAGCAACCAGTTGGGCGACCGTGTCGAGCACACGGTGCTGCTCGGCATCCACCATATCGCCTCCGACCTGACCACCTTCGACGTGCTGTTCAGTGAGCTGTTCGCCCTGGTCGATGGCGACGTGCTTGCCGATATCGATCCCGAGGCCTATCGCAACTGGTCCAGCGCGTTGTACCTGCGCAGCGAGGCGATCGAGGCCGAGGAACTCACCTGGTGGCAGGCGCAACTGGCCAATGCGCCGACGCTGGAGCTGCCCACCGACTTCGCCCATGGCAGCACCCAGGGCTTCGAGGGCGGAGAGCTGTCGTTCCATTTTGGCGCGGAAAACAGCGAGCGGCTGCTTTCGGTCGCTAAAAGCCTGGGAGTGACGCC
Source organism: Pseudomonas sp. PA-5-4B (assembly GCF_021606215.1). Taxonomy (NCBI): domain Bacteria; kingdom Pseudomonadati; phylum Pseudomonadota; class Gammaproteobacteria; order Pseudomonadales; family Pseudomonadaceae; genus Pseudomonas; species Pseudomonas sp. PA-5-4B. The sequence goes on from NZ_WKDB01000014.1 coordinate 6,560, forward strand.
CTACGTCTATTGGTTCTCACTGTTCCAGCAATTTCTCGGGGTGCTGTCCGGGCAGGAAGATTTCGTTCTCGGTACGCCCAGTGGCTGGCGCCTGAAGCGCGAGCAGGCCGAACTGCCGGGCTATCTGGTCAACCCGTTGCCGGTGCGCTGCCGTTTGCGTCGTGACCTGTCCAGCGCTGAGTGGGCCAAGCAAGTGGCTGCCACTGTCCGACAGACCTTGCGCCATCGTCACTATCCCTTCGCGCGCCTGGCCAAGCATCTGGATCTGCCGCGGCAGAAGGGCCGGGCACCGGTGTTCCAGCACATGTTCACGCTGAACAAGGAGCGTGACGTGCCGTTTGAGCGCTACATCGAGCGCATGATTGGCGAGCAGCGTGGTGCGGCCCACGAATTGAACCTGGTGATCATCGATGACCTGCCCGAGTTCGTCGGGCGCTGGCGTTACAGCAAGGCGCTGTATCGGCGCGAGAGCGTCGAGCGTTTTCAGGCGCAGTTCCTTGCCCTGGTCATGGCGGCCATGGAGCAGCCGGACGTGCCGTTTGCCGAATTGGACTGGCTGCCTCTGGAGCAGCGTTCGCAATTGTCTGGCGAGCGCCTGCCGGTACCGGAAGAGAGCGCCTGGAAGGCGTTTGCCAAGCACTGCATGGAGAAGCCCCAGGCCATTGCCCTGGAGGATCAGCAGGGGCAGCTGAGCTATGCCGAACTGGCCAGGGCCGTGGTCGCCCGTGGCGAGCGCCTGCACGGTTCGCTGAGTGCGAGCGGTGATAGGGTTGCCCTTTGCCTGCCGCGCAGCCGCGAACTGGTGATGCACATGCTCGCCGCGTGGCAGTGCGGCGCGACCTATCTGGCCCTCGACCCGCAGTGGCCCGAGTCGCGTCTGCAGGACATCTGCCTGGATGCAACGCCCAGGGTCTATGTGGGTGAGGGCGAACGGCCAAACTGGTTACCGACGCAGGTGCAGTGGCTGGCCGTGCCGGTCGAGGCGCTGTTCAGCGATGCGCCGCTGCGCACCAGCGTGCCGGCGGACTTGCCGGCCTACGTGGTCTACACCTCCGGCTCCAGCGGGCGGCCCAAGGGCGTGGAGGTGACCCAGGGCAACCTTGTTCACTATGTCAGCGCCTGCCTGGCACGCCTGCGCTTGAGCGCCGACGCCAGCCTGACGAGCCTCGCCAGTTGCGCCACGGATCTGGGCCACACCGCCTTGTTCGGCGCGCTGCTCAGCGGCCGGCGCTTGCGCCTGCTGGACGAAGCGCTGGCCTTCGATGCCGAGGAGCTGGCGGCGCTGCTCGGGCAGCAGCCCGTGGACATGCTGAAGATCGTGCCCTCACACCTCAACGCCCTGCTGGTGGCCAGCGAGCCGCAGCGCCTGTTGCCGCGCCAGTGCCTGGTACTCGGTGGCGAAGCCCTGGGCGCCGATCTGCTGGCGCGAGTGCGCGCCCTAAGCCCGCAGCTGCGCATCGTCAACCACTACGGGCCCAGCGAAACCACGGTGGGCGTGCTGACCCACGACGTCGAAGGTGAGGGTGATGCACCGCTCGGACGCCCCTTGGGCAACGTGCGAGTCAGCGTGCGCGGGCCGGATGGCGCAGTGCTGCCGGCTGGCGTCAGCGGCGAGTTGTATATCGAGGGCGCGACCGTGGCGCGTGGCTACCTGAGTGCCAGCGAGGCCGATCGGGCGCGCTTCGGTGCACAGGGTTACCGCACGGGTGACCGGGCACGCCTCGATCATCTGGGGCGGGTGCTGTTCCTCGGGCGCCTGGACGAGCAGGTGAAGATTCGCGGCTACCGCGTCGAGCCTTCGGAAGTGGCGGCGCAACTGCGTTCGCTGCCACAGGTTGATGACGTGCGCGTGCTCAACGCACCGACTCCATTGACCGGCAACCGCCTGGTGGCCTTCCTGGTCGCCGGGCCGAACGCACTGGCGGACATTCAGGCCGCGTTGCAGGCACGCCTGCCGGACTACATGCAACCGGCGCAGTGGCATTGCCTGGAGGCGATGCCACTGCTGGCCAATGGCAAGGTCGATCGTCAGGCGTTGTTGAACCTGGCCGAGCAAGCACCGGGCAATCTCAAGGCGCGTACCGAACAGCCGTTGAGTGCATTGGAAAGGTCCTTGCTGGCGATCTGGTGTGAACTGCTGGGTAACCCGAACATCGGCCCGGACGACAACTTCTTCGCCCATGGCGGCGATTCGATTCTCGGCCTGCAGATCATTGCCCGCGCACGCCAGGAACAGATTACCCTCACCCCCAAGCAGCTGTTCGCCGAGCCCAGTGTGCGTGCGCTGGCGCGGGTGGCGCAGACGCCACAGCGCGCCAAGGTCGAGCGGCTGCTGGTGATTGCCCGGGGGATTCTGGAAAAGCCCGAGCTGCAAGCCGACGACAACTTCTTCGCAGTCGGTGGCGACTCGATCCTCAGCCTGCAGATCATCGCCCGTGCCAAGCAGCAGGGCCTGCAGCTCAAGCCCAAGCAGATCTTCGAGTTCCCTTCGGTCAGCGGCTGGGCCGAGCAGGCCGTGGACCTCGCCAGTGTGGCCGAGCACGCCAAGGTCGATAGCGCCGAGCCGAGCGCCGCTTTCGCGCTGACGCCGATCCAGGCCTGGTTCTTCGACCAGCGGCAGACTTCGCCACAGTACTGGAACCAGTCCCTGTTGCTGGCCGTTCACCAGCCGCTGGAACCGGCGCGCTTGGCCCAGGCACTGGCGAGTTTGTTGCCGCGTCACAGCAGCCTGCGGTTGATCTTCGAGCAGAGCGTGCAGGGCTGGCAGCAACGCTATCAGCCGCTGTCGGCGGCGATGGCCGACACGCTGCTACAGGTGGTCGAACAGCCGCTGGACGACGCGCTGCTGCAGCAGTGGCAGCAGGGCTGGCAACTGGATCGAGCTCCGTTGATCCGCTGGGTATATTTCACCGGCAGCGGGCACCTGCTGTGCACGGCGCATCACCTGCTGGTCGATGCGGTGTCCTGGCAGGTGCTGCTCGAGGAGCTGGGAAGCCTGTACCACGACCCGCATGTTTCGTTGCCGGCGGTTTCCACCCGCTTCCATCTCTGGAGCGAGGCCTTGCAGCGTCATCGCCAGGCCCCCGAGGTGCTGGCCCAGCTCGACTACTGGCAGGCGCAGTTGGCCGAGGAGGGCGAGGTCGCCCGTGATGTCAGCCTGTATGGCGAAAGCCGCACGCTGGAAACGAAACTGTCCCTTGAGAAAACCGAATGGTTGCTGGGCGACTGCCATGGGGCCTACAGCACCCAGGTGCAGGATCTGCTGGTCGCGGCACTGGCTGGCGTGATCGGCCAATGGCTGGGGCGCGAGCAGGTCACCCTGGAGATGGAGAGCCACGGTCGCAGTGGCTGGGAGCAGGGCCCGGATCTGTCGCGCTCGGTGGGTTGGCACACCAGCCGCTACCCGTTGGCCGTTCGTGCCGCCGAACAGCCGGAGGAGGCGATCATCGCCGCCAAGGAGGCATTGCGCCGCGTACCGGAACAGGGCATCGGCTACGGCCTGCTGCGCCTCGATCCACAGCACGGGCTTGGTGCTGCTTCGCTGCTTACCTTCAACTACCTGGGCCGGGTCGACCAGTGGCTGGGTGGTTCGCGCCTGTGGCGCCTGGCGCAGCCGCTGTGCCCGGCGATGCGCGCCGCCGATACTCGCCGCACCCATCTGCTCGACGTGACCGCCCTGGTCGATCAGGGCCAGTTGCACATGGAATGGCGTTACGCCCCGCACGTGCATGACCAGGCCCTGATTGGCACACTGGCGCAGCAGTTCCAGCAGGGTATCGAAGCTCTGCTCGAACACTGTCTGGCCCCCGAGGCTGGTCGCGCAACCGCTGCCGACTTCGCCGACTCGGGGCTTTCCGACGACGAATTTCTCGGTCTGCTCGAGCAACTGCAATGAGCACCCCTGGCGCCCCTACATCCCCAGCCCATGGCAAGGAGACCCTCGGCATGAACGACAAGGTCAAAGCACTTTCCCGCAATATCGAGGCCATCTATCCCCTGGCTCCTATGCAGCAGGGGTTGCTGTTTCACAGCCTGATGCACCTGGGCAAGGGCATGTACCTGCTGCAGTACCGCCATGTGATGGTGCTGCCGCAACTCGATCTGCAGGCGTTCCGCCAGGCCTGGGCACAGGTGGTGGAGCGCCACGAGCTGCTGCGCACCTCCTTCGTCTGGAAGCAACAAAAGCGGCCGATGCAGGTGGTGCACAAGCAGGTCGAACTGCCGATCAGCTATGAGGACTGGTCGGATATCGACGAGGCCGAGCAGCAGGGGCGTCTGGAGCATATGCTGGCCGAGGAGCGTCGCGAGGGGCTGGATTTCACCCAGGCACCGCTGATGCGTGTGCGCCTGTTCAAGCTGGCCCCGGACACCTACCAGTTCGTGCGCAGCTATCACCACATCCTCATGGATGCCTGGTGCTTCTCCATCATCATGATGGACTTTCTCGACGGTTACCGCGCCGCGCGTGAGGGGCGGCGTCTGGAGCTGCCCAAGCCACGCCCGTACCGCGACTTCATCCGCTGGCTGGAGCAGCAAAAGCCTGAGGATCATCAGACTTTCTGGCAGCAGCGCCTGGCCGGTTTCGACACCCCCACCGAGTTCGGTTTCGGCCATCCTGGCCGCGTGATCGATGCGCCGGAGCCGGTGGAGGATTGCGTCGAGCACCTCAGCGCCGAGCAGACGCAGGGCCTGCAGCAGGCCGCCAGCGGTCTGGGCATCACCCTCAACACTCTGGTGCAGGGTGCCTGGGCCTTGGTGCTGGCGCGCTACAGCGGTAATCGTGACCTGCTGTTCGGCGTCACCGTGGCCGGGCGCCCGGTGCACATGCAGGGCATGGAGAGCATCGTCGGGCTGTTCATCAACAGCCTGCCGCTGCGCTGGAGCTGGCAACCGCAGCAGTCCCTCGGTGCCTGGCTCAAGGCCTTGCAGGCCGAGAACCTGAGCCTGCGCGAACATGAAAACGTGTCGTTGGCGCAGATTCAGAGCTGGAGCGAGGTTCAGCGCCAGGATCTGTTCCAGAGCCTGTTCGTCTTTGAGAACGCGCCGATCTCCGCCAGCCTGCGCCAGGGCCAGTTGGACTACCTGATCAGCGACATGGCCAACCGCACCCACACCAACTATCCGGTTACCGTAGTAATCGTGCCCGGCGAGCGCCTGCACCTGCAGTTGACCTACCAGACCGACTGGTTCCTGCGCGAGGAAGTCGAGCAGATGCTGCGCCACTTCCGCACGCTGCTGCTGAACATGGGCGACAGCCTGGCCAGCGAGGCGGATATCCCGTTGCAACGCATCGCCATGCTCGATGCGGCGGAGATCGCCCAACAGCACGCCTGGGCCAGTGGTGACCTGGCGGCGGACCCGGCGCAACTGCAGCCGCTGTACGTCGAGCGCCTGCAACAGCAGGTGCGTCGCACCCCCGAGCGAATCGCCGTGGTGCATGGCGAGCACAGCCTGAGCTTCGATCAGTTGAACCGGGCAGCCAACCGGCTGGCCCGTCATCTGCGCGCCAATGGCGTTCAGGACGGCGACCTGCTGGCGTTGCTCGATGAGCGTGGCCTCGACCTGGTGGTAATGATCCTCGCCACACTCAAGGCTGGCGCCGGCTGGCTGCCCCTGGACCCGCGCAATCCGCCGCAACGCCTGGCCCAAGTGCTCACCCAGAGCCGTTCGCCGCTGCTGCTGCATGGCGTGGAGCAGGGTGAGCTCGCACGGCAGGCGCTGCAGCAGATGGCGCAGCCGCCGGCGGCGATCCGCTACGAGCCAGCGGCTCTGAGCGGCTACAGCGATGCCGACCTGGACATCCCCGTGCATGGCCTTTCGCTTGCCTACTGCATCTTCACCTCGGGCTCCACCGGCACGCCCAAGGGGGCGATGGTGGCTCACGCCGGCATGCTCAACAACATGATTGGCAAGTTGCCGGGCCTGGGCCTGAATGAAGATGATGTGATCGCCCAGAGCGCGCCGCAGTGCTTCGACATCTCCGTCTGGCAGACCCTCGCCGGCCTGGTGCTGGGGGCGCGCACGGTGATTCTCGGCGACTGCGTGATTCAGAACCCCGAGGCGCTGGCCGAGGCCATCGCTCGCCATGGCGTGAGTATTCTCGAAGCGGTGCCGTCGCTGATGCAGAGCCTGCTCGAAGCGGGCTTGGAGCGCACCGCACTGCGCTGGGTATTGGCCACTGGCGAGGCGCTGCCACCGGCGCTGGCGCGGCGCTGGTTCGAGCGCTACCCCGGCATCCCGCTGATGAACGCCTACGGCCCGGCCGAATGCTCCGACGACGTGGCCTTCCATCCGCTCACCGAGCGCCTGGCTGAGTCTCGCAGCAGTGTGCCGATTGGTCGCGCCACCCTGAACAACCGTCTGTACCTGCTCGATACTGATTTGCAATCGGTGCCGCGCGGTGCGGTGGGAGAAATCTTCGTCGCCGGCGTGGGGGTTGGCCGTGGCTATATGGCCGACCCGGCACGCACGGCGGCGGTGTTTTTGCCCGACCCCATCGCCAACGACGGCAGCCGCCTGTATCGCACCGGCGATCTGGCGCGTTTCCTGGCCAATGGCGAGCTGGAGTACGTCGGTCGTACCGACCACCAGGTGAAGATTCGCGGCCACCGTATCGAGCTGGACGAGATCGAAGCCTGCCTGACCCGTTACCCCGGCGTGCGTGAAGCAGTGCTGCTGGCCCGTGACGACCAGCAGCGCGCCAAGGTGCTGGTCGCCTACCTGGTGGCCGAGCCACAGCCCTCCATCGAGGCGCTGCGCGAGTTCGTTACCTCCAACCTACCGCCCTACATGCTGCCCAGCGCTTTCATGCTGCTCGAACGCATGCCGCTCAACGCCAACGGCAAGATCGACCGCAAAGCCCTGCCGGCGCCCGACTTCGCCGCGCAGAGCGAGGCGCGCTACGTGGCGCCAAGCAGTGAGCTGCAAGCGCAGTTGGCCGAAGCCTGGCAGGGCGTGCTGGGGCTCGCGCGGGTCGGCATTCAGGATCACTTCTTCGAGCTGGGCGGGCATTCGCTGCTGGCCACGCAACTGATCGGCCAGATCGGCAAGCTTAGCGGCAAGGAACTGCCCCTGCGCGTGGTCTTCGAGCGCCCGACCATCGCCGCCATGGCCGAGTGGCTGGAACAACAGCAGCCCGGCGAGAAAACCACGCCGATGCGCCTGCCGCGTCCGCAGACACTACCGCTGTCATTTGCCCAGCAGCGCCTGTGGTTCCTCCAGCAACTGCAGCCGCAAAGCCCGGCCTACAACCTGGCCGGCGCGGTTCGCCTGAGCGGCGACCTGCATGTTGCTGACCTGCAGGCAGCTCTGCAGGCCCTGGTCGATCAGCACGAAGTCCTGCGTACCCGTTTTGTCAGCGACGGCGGTGAGCCGTCGCAGCTCATTCTCGCCATGGCCGAGCTGGCCTTGCCGCTGATCGAGGTGGTCAGCGAGGCGCAGTTGCACGACCTGCTACGCCAGGACGCGATGACTCCGTTTGCCCTGGACAGCGCGCCGCTGCTGCGTGCCTGCCTGTATCGCCTCGGGCCGCAGGCGCACGTACTGGCGCTCAATTGCCACCATATCGTCGCCGATGGCTGGTCGCTGCAACTGATCATCGACGGTCTTTGCAGCCATTACCGCGAGCTGCGCCAGGGGCGTAAACCGGCGTTGGCCGAGGCGCCGATGCAGTACGCCGACTATGCCCTGTGGCAACGCCAGTGGATGGACAGCGCCGCCTGCCAGGACGAGCTGGCCTACTGGCGCGAGCAGCTGTCTGGCGAATTGCCGGTGCTCGAGCTGGCCGCGGACTTCCCTCGGCCGGCCCATGCCAGCCAGGCCGGCGGGCGCGTCGAGCAACGCCTCCCGGATGCGCTGGCGGCGCGCCTGCGGGCATTCAGCGCGAGCCAGGGCTGGAGCAACTTCATCCCCATGCTCTGCGCCTTCCAGCTGCTGCTGCGCAGCCGCAGTGGCGAGCACGACATCCTCGTCGGGGTGCCGGCCGCCAACCGCCATCACGCGGCGTTGCAGCCGCTGGTGGGCTGCTTCGTCAATACTCTGGTCTATCGCCAGAAGCTTTCCGGCACGGCCAGCCTGCTGAAACTGATGCGCGAGTTGCAGGCGCTGTCCGTGGCGGTGCAGTCGCATCAGGACCTGCCCTTCGACTACCTGATCGAACAGCTCGGCGTGGCCCGCCAGGTCAGCTACAACCCGTTGTTCCAAGCGATGTTCAACTACTTCCCAGGCCATGCCCTGGAGCGTTTCGACCTGACCGAGCTGATCGCCGAGCCGCTCGACAACCGCCCGGACAGCGCCCTGTGCGACTTGCATCTGGACGTGCGCGACAGCGAACACGGCATCGCCCTGAGCCTGCAGTACAGCAGCGAGCTGTTCCGTGAGCAGACCGCGCAGGCGATGCTCGAGCAGTATCTGGCGCTGCTCGATGCCGTGCTCGAACAACCGCAGCAGGTACTGGGCGAACTCGCCTGGCCGCCCGAGCAGCGCGCGCTTGCGCGCTTGCACGGTGAGCCTGTGGAGGGCCGGGAAGACATCCTGCAGGCCTTTGCACGGCAGGTCGCCGGGCAGCCTGAAGCCATCGCCGTGCAGGCCGGCGAACGGCGCCTGAGCTATGCCGAACTGAACCAGGCGGCCGACCGCCTGGCCGCTGCCTTGCAGGCCCGTGGCGTCGGCGCCGAGGATCGTGTGGCCCTGCGCCTGCCGCGCGATGCGCGGCTGCCCATGGCCATGCTGGCCATTCTCAAGGCTGGCGCCGCCTACGTGCCGCTGGCCGAGGACACCCCTGCCGAACGCGGCCGTTACATCCTTGCTCATGCGCAGCCGCGGTTGTGCCTGACCAATGCCGAGGCCCTGGCGGAACTGGCAGAGTGGGGCAGCGCCGTCGAACTGCTGGATATCGATGCGCTGACCACCACCGAGCCCTACCGCGCGCCGAGCGTGCATCCTGCCCAGCTCGCCTACGTGCTCTATACCTCGGGTTCCACCGGCCAGCCCAAGGGCGTGGCCATCGCCCGTGGCAACCTGATGAACCTCATGCTCGGCGTACAGCAGGTGCTGCCATTGACGGCGCAGGACAGGGTGCTGGCGCTGACCACAGCGACCTTCGATATCGCCATCGTCGAGCTGCTGCTACCGCTGAGTCGCGGGGCCAACATCCTGCTCGCCGACCGTGAGCAGGCACGCGACCCGCAAGCCCTCGACCGCCTGATCGAGGCCGGCCAGCCGACGGTGATGCAGGCCACCCCTGCCACCTGGCGCATGTTGGTGGCGCACACCCAGCGCAGTTGGCAGGGCGTGCGCGCGATTTCCGGTGGCGAGGCCCTGCCGTGCGCGCTGGCCGAGGCCATGGAGCAGCGTGGTGCCCAGGTGATCAACGGTTATGGGCCGACCGAGGCCACCGTCTACAGCACCTTCGAGCCGCGTCAGGGCGAGAAGGGCGGGGTGGAGGTGCCGATCGGCCGGCCGGTGGTCAATACCGCCGCCTATGTGTTGGACGCCGACTTGCAACCCGTGGCTCCGGGCGTTTCCGGCGAGCTGTACCTGGCGGGTGCCAACCTGGGGCGTGGCTATTTCGCCGCACCTGCCCTGAGTGCGGTGAGCTTCCTGCCCGATCCTTTCGTGCCGGGGGCGCGCATGTACCGCACCGGCGACCGCGTGCGGCGCAACGCCAAAGGCAGCCTGGACTACCAGGGGCGCCTGGATTTCCAGGTCAAGCTGCGTGGCTTCCGTATCGAGCTGGGCGAGATCGAGGCCCTGCTGGCGCGGCTCACCGGGGTGCGGGAAGCGGCTGTGGTGCTGCTCGGCAGCGGCGACAGCGCGCGTCTGGTGGCTTACTACTCGGTCACGCAGGCGGCGGGTGCTGACTTGGGCGACGCCGCTCTACGCGTGCAACTGGCGCAGCACCTGCCGGATTACATGCTACCGAGCCAGTTCGTGCGTCTCGACAGCTTGCCGCTGAGCCCCAGTGGCAAAGTCGAACGCAAGGCGCTGCCGGCTCCACTCCAACATGAAGGTCAGCGCGACGGCGAGCTGAGCAAACCCTGGGAGGCGCAACTGGCCGAACTGTGGTGCGAGCTGCTCGGTTGCAACGCGGTTGGCGCAGGCGACAATTTCTTCGCCCTCGGCGGCCATTCGCTGCTGGCGGCAAGGGTGGTGGCGCGCATCGCCGAGCGCTACGAGCGGCAACTGCCGCTGCGCAGCGTGTTTGAGTGCCCGACCCTGGGTGAACTGGCGGCCATCCTGGCCACTGCCGAGGGCGCAGGCGAGAGCATCCTGCGGCCATTCGGCGAGGCGACGGCGCCGCTGCACTTCACCCAGCAGCGGCTGTGGTTCCTCGACCGCTTGCAGGGCGACACCCAGGCCTACCACCTGTCACTGGCTATGCACCTGCACGGTACTCTGCAAGCCGAAGTCCTGGAACGCGCGCTGGCACAACTGGTGGAGCGCCAGCACAGCCTGCGCAGCGTGTTCAGCGAGACGCAAGCAGGCGCGCGGCAGCAGGTCGTGCAGTTGCACGGCACGCTGCTGCGCGTCGAGCCCTTGCAGCAGGATGTGCATTCGCCGGCCTTCGCCCGCACCTTGAGCGAGGAAGCGCAGCGCGCCTTCGACCTGAGCGCAACGCCGCTGTGGCGGGTGCGGCTGTATCAGGGCGAAGGTCAGAGCGTGCTGCAGGCCACCTTGCACCACATCATCGCCGACGCCCGCTCGCTGGAGATCTTCTTTGATGAGCTGCAACGCCTTTACCAGGCCGAGCTGAGCGCAACCCACGCGGCGTTGGCGCCGCTGCAGCTGCAGTTCAGCGATGTCGCCGCCAGTTGGCAGACCCCTGCCGGGCAGGCATGCATTGAAGCGCAGCTGGACTACTGGCGGCAGGCCCTGGCCGGCGAACCGCCGGTGCTGGACCTGCCCACCGACCTGCCACGTCCTGCCGAGCAGGGCTACCACGGGCGGCGCCTGCGTTTCGAGTTGCCCGTCGAGTTAGTCGAGCGCCTGCGTGGCACCGCGCAGCGCCATGGCCTGACCGCCTTCGCGCCTCTGCTGGCAGCATGGAAAGTGCTGCTGGCCAGGCATTCGGGGCAGCGCGAGCTGTGGATCGGCCTGCCGGTGGCGCAGCGTCAGCAGGCGCACACCGACAACCTCATCGGCTATTTCGCCAGCACCCAGGTGCTGCGTAGCCAGATCGACCCACTGCAATCTGTGGCGTCGTTCTGGCAGGCGTTGCAAGCCACCCACCTGAACGCGCAGCAGCACGGCGACGTGCCCTTCGAGCGGCTGGTGGAGGCTTTGCAGGTACGCCGCGATCTCAGCCATACGCCGCTGTTCCAGGCGCTGTTCAACCTGATCCAGCGCGATGACGTGGCGGCGGTCGGCCAGGGTTTTGCCGGCCTGCCGGCGCAGCGCCTGGATGTCGAGAGCGACAGCGCCCTGGTGGACATCGGCCTGCATATCGAGCAGCACGGCAGCGCCTGGCACTGCGTGCTGGAGTACAACACCGAGCTGTTCGTCGCCAGCACCATGCAACGCTACGCCGACGAGTACCGTCACCTGCTCGACGGCATGCTGGCGCGGCCCGAGGCGCGGCTGTGGGATATCGACCTGGCGAATGCCGATCATGCCCTGACACGCCGCACGTGGAACCTGCCGGCGCATGCGCTGAGCGAGACGCAGGATCTGATCGCGCGCTTCGAGCGCCAGGCCCTGCGTACCCCGGATGCACTGGCCGTGGTTTGCCAGGAGCAACGCTACAGCTATGCCCAGCTCAATGCCCTGAGCAACCGCCTGGCCCACTGGCTGCGCGCCCAGGGTGTCGGCTGCGACGATCTGGTCGCGCTGTGCCTGACCCGTGGCCCCTGGCTGCTGCCCAGCATCCTGGCGATCCACAAGGCGGGCGCGGCCTACTTGCCGCTGGATCCGCAGCAACCGGGCGAACGGCTGCGCTTCATCATCGAACATGCGCGGCCGCAACTGGTGCTCAGCGAGCAGGCCTGCGCCGACGTGCTCGGCAGTGTCGACAGCCTGGCCGTCGACCACCTGCCGCTGGACGAACAGCCAGCGCACGACCTGGCATTACCGGTGGCGCTGCTGCAGCGGGCCTACGTGATCTACACCTCGGGCTCCACCGGCACGCCGAAGGGCGTACAGGTCACCCGTGGCAACCTGAGCAACCTGCTTGCCGGCCTCGACCGCCAGTTGCCGCTGACGGCCGAGGACATCTGGCTGGCCAGCACCACCTACGCCTTCGATATGTGCAAGCCGGAGCTGTTCCTGCCGCTGCTCAAGGGCGCGAGCATCCTCCTGGCGCGTCGCGAGCAGGTGGTCGATGGTCACCGCCTGTTCGATCTGCTGCGCCGTGCCACGGTGTTCCAGGCCACCCCAGCCGGCTGGCAGATCCTGCTGGAAACCGGGCGTGACGACTGGCCGGTCCTGCGCGGCCTGATCGGCGGCGAAGCGGTGCCGGCCGAACTGGTGAGTGTGCTGCAGGCCAAGGGGGTGAGGCTGATCAACGCCTATGGCCCGACGGAAACCACCGTCTGGTCGACCACCCAGGCGCTGCGGGAAGTACCGGCCGGCGTCGCTGATATTGGCATGCCGCTGCTCAACACCCGTTGCTACGTGCTCGACGAATGCCTGCGGCCAGTGCCGCTGGGCAGCACCGGCGAGCTGTATATCGCCGGCAGCGGGGTGACCCGTGGTTACCAGCGGGCGCCGGCGATCACCGCAGCGGCGTACCTGCCCGATCCGTTCGCCAGCGAGCCTGGCAGCCGCATGTACCGCACCGGCGACTGGGTGCGTCGACGCAGCGATGGGCGCCTGGCCTATGTCGGCCGCGCCGATTTCCAGGTCAAGGTGCGTGGTTTCCGCATCGAGCCGGGTGAGATCGAATCGCTGCTGCGCCGTTACCCCGGGGTGGAAGAGGCGGTGGTCATGCTCGATGCGCGCAGCCACAGCCTGTTCGCCTGGCTGCAGGCCGCGAGCCCGGTCGACGAGGTGGCGCTGCGCCGTCATCTGGAGGGCCTGCTGCCAGCCTACATGGTGCCGGCCGGCTTCATCCAGGTGCAGCATTTCGCCCTTAATGCCAACGGCAAGATCGACCGCAAGGCCCTGCCGGCGCCGCAAGCGCAGGCCGAGCAAGGCGTGGCCCCGCGTACGGCGCTGGAGCGCGAACTGGCCGAGCTGTGGCAGGAGCTACTCGACCTGCCGCAGGTCGGCGTGCTCACCAGCTTCTTCGAACTCGGTGGCCATTCGCTGCTGGCGATGCGCCTGATGACCCGGGTGGAGAGCCGCTTCGGCGTCAAGGTCGAACTGCGCAGCCTGTTCCACAACCCGACCATTGCCGGCCTGGCCGAACAGATCGAAAACCCGCAGCGGCCTTCGACCGACCAGGCACTGGATGAGATGCAGCGTTTGCTGGCAGAGATGGAAGACTGAAGATGAATGTGACCAACCAACAGGCCTTTGTCGAGATCGCCCAGCGCCTGGCCTCACTGCCGGCGGACAAGAAGCAACTGTTCCGTCAGCGCCTGGCCGAGAAGGGCATCGATAGCTGGCGCCTGCCCATCGTCCCGGCCGCTGGCAGGGAGGGTGCAGCGGTGCCGCTGGCCCATGCGCAACTGCGTTTTCTCTCGGCCGAGGCCCTGAGCAGCCGTGCGCTGTACAACCTCTGCTCGGTGCTGCGCTTCGATGGCCGTCTGGATCTGGCGTGCCTGCAGCAGGCCATGCAGCAACTGGTGGAGCGGCACACGATCCTGCGCACTCGCTACGTGGCCGATGCCGGAGGCCATTTGCAGGCGCACTGCGAGCCCTGGACGGCGGGCCTGCCGGTGGTCGAGCCGTTACCCCGCGAGGCGCTTGCCGACCCGCAGCAATGGTGCGCCGACGAGTACGCCCGACAACTGGCCGAGCCCTTCGACCTGAGCCGCGAGGTGCCATGGCGCTGGCGCGTGTTCAGCGATGCCGAGCAGGGCAGCACCTGGCTGTTCTTCACCATCCACCACGTCGCCTACGACGCATGGTCGGCCCAGCAACTGACCCGCGAGCTGGCCGAGGGCTACCGTGCCCTGAGCCTGGGCGTGCCAGCCCAGTTGCCGCCGCTCGACATCCAGTACGCCGACTATGCCGCCTGGGAGCACGAGTGGCTGGCCAGCGACGCCTGCCGCCAGCAGCTCGATTACTGGCGCAGCCAGTTGGCTGATGCGCCCGGGCCGCTGGCCTTGCCCTGCGATCATCCGCGTCCGCCCGCCAACCAGCGCCGCCATAGCGGCGCGGTACGAGTGCGCGAATTGCCGGCTGACTTGTCGGCTCAGGTGGATGGGGCCATCCGCGAGCAGGGCGTGACCCTGTATATCTTTGGCCTGACCGCCTTTGCCTGCCTGCTGGCGCGCTACAGCGGCGAGCGTGACCTGTGCCTGGGTACGTCGGTGGCGCAACGCGATCGCCCCGAGCTGGCGCCGCTGATCGGGCCGCTGCTCAACACCCTGGTGATTCGCCAGCGCCTGGAGGACGACCCGGACTTTCGCAGTGCCCTGCTGCGCACCCGCGACAGCGTGGCGGCAGCGTTCGACCAGCAGACCCTGCCGTATGAAAAGATCCTCGAAGCCCTCGACCGGCCGCGTTCCAGCCCGTTGTTCCAGGCCATGTTCGTGCAGGTCGAATTACCAGAAAGCCGCACCCTGAGCCTTCCGGGGGTAAGCGTCGAGGTGCTCGACCCGCCGCAGCGCCATGCCCGTTTCGATCTCACCCTGCGTCTGCTGCGTTGCGCCGACCAGCACCTGCGCTGCGAGCTGGAATACAGCGACGAGTTGTTCGAGGCGGCCACCATCGAGCAACTACTCGACGATCTGCAGGCCATCTTGCAGGAGGCATCAGCCAATCCCGGGCAGCGCTTGTCGGCACTGCGCCTCGCCTCGCCGGGCAGCGAATTGCATGGCCCCGCGCTGGGCGCCAGCCCTGAGCCGCTGGATCGACAGGTGCAGCAGTGGGCCGCGCGCACGCCGCAAGCGCCCGCGCTGTGCGATACACGGCAGTCGCTGGCCTACGGCGATCTGGCCAATGCCGTGCAGACACTGGCGCTGCGCCTGGCCGAGCAGAGCGTCGGCCCCGGCCAGGTCGTAGCCCTGTGTATGCCGCGCAGCGCCGAGCAGGTGTTGGCGATGTTGGCCTGCTGGCAACGGGGTGCGACCTGCCTGTTCCTCGACCCGGCGCAGCCCGTGCAGCGCTTGCAGCAACTGCTTGAAAGCAGCGCGGCGAGCCTGCTGCTGACCCTGGCCGAGGCGCCAGCGCTGAACGGCGCGGTCGCGCGTCTGCAACTGAGCGCCGCCGATCTCGCCGCCCCCGCACCGTGCCAACCCGTGCCCAGTCTTAGCCAGCCCGAACAGGCCGCGTACCTGATCTACACCTCGGGCTCGACCGGCCAGCCCAAGGGCGTGCTGGTCAGCCATGCCAACCTGGCGCATTACGCCGCTGCCGTCAGCCAGCGCCTGCAGGCCAGCGCCAGCAGCCGTTGGGCGACCCTGGCCACGGTCGCCGCCGACCTCGGCCTGACCTGCGTCTTCGCCGCCTTGCACTCAGGTGATCCGCTGATCCTGCCGGAGGCCGCGCTGGCCTTCGATCCACCAGGCTGGGCCGATTTCCTGGCTCAACATCCCGTGGACTGCCTGAAGATCGCCCCTTCGCATTTGCGTGGCATGCTGGCGCTGGACG
Organism: Pseudomonas sp. PA-5-4B; assembly: GCF_021606215.1. Classification (NCBI taxonomy): domain Bacteria; kingdom Pseudomonadati; phylum Pseudomonadota; class Gammaproteobacteria; order Pseudomonadales; family Pseudomonadaceae; genus Pseudomonas; species Pseudomonas sp. PA-5-4B. The sequence goes on from NZ_WKDB01000014.1 coordinate 22,256, forward strand.
ATGCCCGGCGGGTACTGCCACGGCAGTTGCTGATCCTGGGCGGTGAAGGCTTCGATGCGGCGCTGTTCGCCTGCATCCGCGAACTGGCGCCGCAGCTGCGCGTGTTCAACCACTACGGCCCGTCGGAAACCACCGTCGGCGTGGTCTGTGGCGAGGTGACGGAGGCCGGGCAGGCCGCTTACCTGCCGCTGGGCCAGCCATTGGCCGGTGCCGAGCTGCGGATCGTCGATGCGGCGGGCCAGCCCGTGCCGCGCGGCGTGGCGGGCGAGTTGCTGATCGGCGGCCCCCAGGTCGCGCTGGGCTACCTGGGCCAGCCGCAAGTCACTGCCGCTGCCTTCATCGATGACGCAGGGCGGCGTTTCTACCGCAGCGGTGATCGGGTACGCCTGGATCACCATGGGCGTCTGGCGTTCCTCGGGCGCCAGGACGATCAGGTGAAGATTCGCGGTTTTCGCGTCGAGCCTGGTGAGGTCAGTGCCTGGCTGAGCCGGCAACCGCTGGTACGCGAAGCCGCCGTGCTGGCCCGCGAGATTCAGGGGCGCATGCAACTGGTGGCCTATGTCGCGCCGCGCCTGACCCCGGACGAACTGAGCGCCATCCAGGCGCAGGCCCGGGCGCAACTGCCCGAACCGCTGCAGCCGGCGTACTGGTCGAGCCTGGATGCCTTGCCGCTGACCGCCAATGGCAAGCTGGATCGCCGCGCCTTGCCTGAGCCTGAAACTAACGTGGCGGTGAACGCGGGCGGGCAGGCGCCCCAGGGCGTCAGCGAGCAATTGCTGGCCCGGCTGTGGTGCCAGGTGCTCGGCTGCGCCGCGGTCACTCGCCAGGACGATTTCTTCGCCCTCGGCGGCGATTCGATTCTCAGCTTGCAACTGATCGGCCTCGCCGCGCGCGAAGGGCTCCGGCTGCAGCCGCGTGACGTGCTGGAACAGCCGACCCTGGCGGCCATGGCAGCAAGTGCCGACTGCCGCGCGCAGCCGCGTCTGGCCAGTATTCTGGCGGCCTTCCGCGAACTGCTGGGCCAGCCGCAACTGGGGCTGGACGATGACTTCTTCGCCGCGGGTGGCGATTCGATTCTCAGCCTGCAACTGATCGCCCGTCTGCGCCAGGCCGACCTGCGCCTGATGCCGCGCCAGTTGCTGGAAAACCCCACGCCGCGGCAACTGGCGGCCGCTCTGAAGCCGGCGCCTGCCACCCGCAGCGAGCCGGCAGAGGCGTCGCCAGCGTTGGCCAGTGCCTTGGCGCGGCTATCCCATGCCCAGGAGCGGCTGTGGTTCATGCAGCAGCTCGAACCCGACACCACTGCCTACAACGTCACGCAACTGCTGGTCTTGCAGGGTGAATTGCACGTGCCACGCTTGCGCAGCGCCTGTCTGAGCCTGATCGAACGTCACGAAGCCCTGCGTTGCCGTTTCTTCGAGGACAACGGGCAGGTGCGCCAGCGCCTGGTGGAGGCGCCCGAGGCCAGCTTCGCCCTGCACGATCTGCGCGCATCGCCGGCAGGTGCACGTGAGGCAGCGATTGCCCTGGCTGCGCAGCGGGTTTTCGACCTGGCCCAGGGGTCGCTGGTGGCCATCGACCTGTTCCAGTTCGCTGAAGATGACTATCGCCTGCTGTTCAACGTTCACCATATCGCCGTGGACGGCTGGTCCATGGGGCTGCTGGTGCAGGATCTGGCCGCCCTCTACGAGGGTCGTCAGTCCGCGCCCAGAACGGGCCTTTTGCAAGTGATCGAAGCGCAGCGCCAGGCGCTGGAAGGGGATGCCGGCCAGGTACTGCTCGATTACTGGCAGCAGCGCCTGCAGGGCTTGAGTGACGAGCCGCTGGCCCTCAGCGAAAGCCCGCGCCCGGCAGTGCAGGCGTATGCCGGCGCGCGTGAGCAGTTCCCGTTGCCAGGCGAGCTGATCGCGGTAATCGCGGCCCGTGCCGGGCAGCTTGGGCTGACCCCCTTCGTGCTGTATTTCGCCGCGCAGCAGCTGCTGCTCTGGAAACACGCCGGGCGCCGCGATTTCGCCATCGGCTTGCCGGTGTCCGGGCGTGAGGCGGCGGACAGCCAGGCGCTGGTCGGTCTGTTCGTCAACACCCTGGCCTACCGCGTGCAGCTTGATGGGCTGGAAAGCCTGGAGCATTTTCTGCAGCGCCTAGGCCAGCGCCTGGCGGATGACCGGGTCCATGAGCAATTGCCGTTCGAGCGCCTGCTCGACGTGCTCCAGGTCGAGCGCAGCCTCGACCGCACGCCATTGTTCCAGGCCATGTTCAACTACCAGGTGGATCACCTCGGCGAGCGCAATCTGCAACTGCCGGGCGTCACGGTAGCGCCCCTGGCATTGCCGCAGGGGGCAATCAGCGCCAAGTTCGACCTGACCTTCAACGTGTTCAGCCAGGGCCGTGGCGATGAGGCCAGCAGCCAACTGATAGTCGAGTATGCCACCGCGCTGTTCGACCCGGCCCGCATTCAGTGCCTGGTGGACGATTACCTGGGTGTGCTGTCCAGCTTGGCGCATCTCGATCTGCAGCAGCCGCTGCTGGCGCTGCCACTGCCGTCGGTACAACGCCTGCACAGCGCGGGCGAAGCTGCCGAGCTGGACATCGAGGCGGATTTCGTGACCCGCTTCGAGGTTCAGGCCGCCTTGGATCCCGAGCGCACCGCGGTGTTCTGCCGCGACCGACAACTGAGCTACGGGCAGTTGCAGGCACAGGCCAACCAGCTTGCACACTGGTTGTTGGCGCAAGGTGTGACGGCGGAGTCCACGATCGCCTTCTGCCTGCCGCGCGACGAGCGCCTGCTGGTCTGCCTGCTGGGCATCCAGAAGGCCGGGGCGCAGTACCTGCCGCTCGATCCGAGCCATCCGCCTGCGCGGCAGGCGGCCATCGTGCAGCGGGCACGCCCGCATCTGCTGTTGTGCGACCTTCAGAATGAGCATTTCCCGGCCACGTTGCGCTGCCAGCTCTGGCAGGACCTGGCGTTACAGGCGCAGCCGGCCGATGCACCGGCGCTGCCGAGGCACCTGCAGCAACTGGCCTACACGCTCTACACCTCCGGCTCCACCGGGCAGCCCAAGGGCGTGCAGATCAGCCGGGGCAACTTTGCCAACTTCCTGCTGGCGATGGAGCGCGCCTTGCCGCTGGACGGCGTGCAGCGCTACCTGGCGCTGACCACCGTGACCTTCGATATCAGCGGCCTGGAACTGTGCCTGCCGTTGGTGCGCGGTGGCAGCGTGGTGCTCGCCGATGACGAGCAACGCGAGGACCCGCTGCTGCTGGCGCAACTGATCCGTGAGCGGGCGGTGGAGCTGATCCAGGCTACCCCGGCGACCTGGGCTATGCTGCTGCAGGGGGATCGCCAGGTGCTGGCCGGGCGGGTCGCCCTGGCCGGCGGCGAGGCCCTGGCGGCGGAAATGGCCAGCGAGCTGAAGCCGCTCGTCGGCTGCCTGATCAACGTCTACGGGCCGACCGAAACCAGCGTCTGGTCGACCCAGACGTTGGTGGAGACGCTGCATCAGCCGGTGGTGCCGATTGGCCGGCCGCTGCTCAACACGCGCTGCCATGTGCTCGACGAGTTCCTCTGTGAGGTTCCGCCAGGCCGTGCCGGCGAGCTGTATATCGCAGGCCTTGGACTGGCCCGTGGTTATGCAGGGCAGCCGGCGCTGAGCGCCGAGCGTTTCATCGCCGACCCGTTCGGCGGCGCTGGCGGGCGCCTGTACCGCACCGGCGATGTGGCCCGCTGGCAGGCGGATGGGCAGTTGTATTACCTGGGCCGCAGCGACGATCAGATCAAGCTGCGCGGCTTCCGTATCGAGCTGGGCGAGATCGAGGCGGCGCTGCTCGCTCACCCGGGGGTCGCCCAGGCGGTGGTGGCGGTGCAGGGTGAGCACCTGGCCGCGTTCTGGGTTGCCAGTCTGTCTGGCGAGCCGAGCACAGACGAGCTGCGTGAACATCTGCAGGCACGTCTGCCGGTGTATATGCTGCCAACTCATCTGCAAGCGCTGCCGGGATTGCCGCTCAACAGCAATGGCAAGGTGGATCGCCAGCAATTGCCGCAGTTGCGCAACCAGCAGCAGGCGGCAGCAGGCAGCGCGCAGCGGCCGATGAGCGCCAGCGAGACCCTGCTTAGCGAGATCTGGGGCCAGGTGCTGCCGCTCGAGCAGGTGCCGCTCGATGGGCATTTCTTCCAACTCGGCGGACACTCGCTGATGGCCGCGCAGGTGCGTTCGCGGCTGCGCGAGCAGGGCTTCGAGGTGCCGCTGCGCTGGCTGTTCGAGACGCCTTCGCTGACGGAGTTGGCGGCGCGCCTGGAAACCCAGGCCACCGCCATCGACCCGGCTGGATTGAACATCGCGCGGGTCGATCAGCACATCGACCAGCCGCTGTCACCTGCGCAGCAACGGGTCTGGCTGATGCAGCAACTGCAGCCGAGCGACAGCAGCTTCAACATGAGCAGTAACGTGCGCCTTCGGGGTGCCCTTGATACCCAGGCGTTGCAGCGGGCCTTGCAGCGTGTGGTAAGGCGCCATGCGATCCTGCGCACCACCTACCATCAGCAGCAGGGCGAGGCGCGCCAGCGCATCCAGGCGGATTTTGCGTTGACGCTGCAACTGGCGACCGTGAGCCAGGCGCAGTGGGCGCAGGCTGAACATGAGATGGCCACGCGCCCGTTCGACCTGAGCGTTGAGGCACCGCTGCGCGCGGCGCTGTATCGCCTGGGCGAGCAGGAACATGTGCTGCAACTGGTGCTGCACCATATCGCCTCCGACGGCTGGTCCGGCTCGGTGCTGATCGGTGAGCTGGTCGAAGGCTACGAGGCCTACAGCCAGGGCCGGCTGCCCGTCGAGCGCGAACTGGCGATCCAGTACGTCGACTATGCCGCCTGGCAGGTTTCAGCGGTGTTGCGCGCCCGTCAGCGCCAGGGCCAGCAGTTCTGGCAACGTACCCTGTCCGGCATACCGAGCCAGGTGCCGTTGCCGTTCGACTTCCCACGCGGCGAGCGCGATAACAGTGGTGGTGCGGCCTTGGACTTCCAGTTGCCAGCGGCGACGCTGGCACGCCTGGAGGCCTTGCAGCGTGAGAGCGGCTTATCGCTGTTCATGTTGCTGCTGACTGTCTATGCCGCCGTGCTGCAGCGCGAGACCCAGGGCCGCGACCTGGTAATCGGCACCGACGTGGCCAACCGCGAACACCCGGCGACCGAGGTGCTGATCGGCTTCTTCGTCAACCTGCTGGCGTTGCGCATTCGCCTGCAACCGGAGCTCAGCTTCCGTGAGCAGGCGGCATTGGTGCGCGATGTCTGCCTGGATGCCTTCGCCTGGCAGGACACACCGTTCGACCAGGTGGTGGAATGTCTCGACCTGCCGCGTGGGGCCAACCAGCATCCGCTGCTGCAGACCCTTTTCGTACTGGACAACACGCCGCGTCAGCCGCGCCGCCTCGGCAATATCGAGGTCACGCCGGTGAGCCGTGAACAACAACACTCCAAGTTCGACATGGCGCTGTTCGCCACTGCCGACGGCGATGCCCTCAGCCTGCGCTGGGTGTATCGCACCAGCCTGTTCCGCCCAGCCACCATCGAGCGTTTGCGCGACAGCTTCCTGGCGCTGCTCGAGGCTGCGCTGGGTGCGCCGGACAGCCCCATCGATGCCTTATCTCTGCCTTCCAAGGGAGCCGCTGCCATGTCCACCACCACGGACAACCCGCTGCAACGCAAAATGAGCAAACTCGGCAAGCTACGCCAGAATGGCCCGGCTGCCGCGGCCACACCGATCGAAACCCGGCCGCTGCGTGCCGGATCCAGCTTCCCCCTGCTGGTGCAACTGCGCGAGCGCGAGCTGGCCCCGGCCGTGTGGGCCGAGGCCCATCGCGAGCAGGTGGAAAGCTGGCTGCGCGAGCACGGCGGGATTATTTTCCGTGGTTTCGATCTGCCGACCCCGGCGGACTTCGAGCAGTTCTGCCAGGCGTTGTGCCCGGAGCTATACGGCCAGTATGGCGATCTGCCGAAGAAGGAGGGCGGCAACAAGATCTACAAGTCCACGCCCTATCCGAAGGACCGCATGATCATGTTCCACAACGAGAGCGCTCACCAACATCGCTGGCCGCGCCGGCAGTGGTTCTATTGCGAGACGCCGGCCACCCGCGGCGGGGCCACGCCCATCGTCGACAGCCGTGAGGTGTACCGCGAGCTGCCGGCCTGGCTGCAGGTCAAGCTGCGTTGCAAGCAACTGATGTACGTGCGCAATTTCAGCGCCAGCCTGGATGTCAGCTGGCAGCACTTCTTCCAGACTGAGGAGCGTGCCGAGGCCGAGCGCATCTGCCATGAGGGCGGGATCGAGTTCGAGTGGCGCGGTGCCAACGAATTGCACACGCGCCAGGTGTGTCCGGCGGTGATCCTCCACCCGCTGACCGGCGATGCCAGCTTCTTCAACCAGATCCAGCTCTACCATCCGGCGTTTCTCGATGCCGATATCCGTGAGCAGTTCCTCAAGGGGCGCGATAGCGTCATGCCCCGGCAGGTGTTCTACGGTGATGGCAGCGAACTGGAAGAGGCCGCCATCGAGGCGATCAATGCCGCTTACGAGCGTTGTGCGGTGCGCTTCGACTGGCAGCGCGGCGACGTGGTGATGCTCGACAACATGCTCGCCGCCCATGCCCGCGACCCCTTCGAGGGCGATCGGCGCATCGTCGTCGCCATGGGCGATATCTATCGCCGCGATCAGGTCGAGGCCGCACCGGCGACGGCTGAGGAAAACGCTCTGGAGATGACACCATGATGGATCTTGGCCTGCCTCTTTCCCCGGCCCAGAAGCAATTGGCCGAGGCCAACCCGCAGGCGTACCGCTGGGTGCGCATGACGCTCGCCGGCGTTGCGCCAGAGCGGGTCGAACAGCGTCTGCGTGACGCCCTGGGCCAACATGATGCGCTGCGCCTGCGCTATCAGCGCCCGCTCGGCGCCACAGGCCTGCGCCAGCGCGTGGCCGAGCCGGGCGAGTTGCGCCTGGACTGGCACCAGGCGGGTGCCGGCACCGATGCGTCGGCCTGGCAGCGCGACGCCCAGGCCCAGTGCCTGGCGCAGCAGCCCGACCTGCTGGCCTGGTGGCGCGACGAGCAGCTATGGCTGGCGCTGCCGGCCTGCTCGCTGGATCTGCACAGCCTCGAGCAACTGCGGCGTGAGCTGCTGGGGCAGGGCGCGGCACTGGAGGCCGAGCCGATGCAGTACAGCGACTACGCCGAGTGGATCGCCGGCCTGCAACTGGACGAGGACGCCGAGCAGGGCGCGCAGTTCTGGCGCAACCTGGCCCTACAGGAGGTGCCGGGGCTGCGCCTGATCGAGCGCTATGGCATGGCCAGCGGTGCCCGTGGCTGCGTGCAGCAGGCGCTGGAACCTGCACTGTGCAGTGCCGTGCAGGCACTGGCCGGGAGCGAGGCTTTGGCCATCGAACCACTCGCCCTGGCAGCCTGGGGCGCCTTGCTCGGCCGCCTGAACGGTCAGCGGCATGCGCAGTTGGGCCTGCAGCACGACCCGCGTGACGACTATGAGGAGCTGCAGGGCGCCTACGGGCTGTTCGAGCAAACGCTGCCCATGCAGGTGCATTTGTCCGAGCACGCCAGTTGGGTCAGTCTGGCCCGGCAGCTGGCCCGGCAACTGGAAAACGCCGTGCTCTGGCAGGAGTACCTCGGCCAGGCCGAGCTGCTGCCGGAGTGGCGTGCCAGCTATCAGGCCGGGCTGCGCGTGCAGCATCTGGCCGAGGTACAGGCGCTGCAGGCCTTGTCCTTCGACACACCGGTGGAACTGCAACTGCACTGGCTGCTGGATGAATCCGGCCAGGGCCAGTTGGCGCTGGTGTACGACACCGGGTTGTATCGTCGCGAGCAGATGCAGCTCTTGCTGCGCCGTTACGTGCACTGGATCGGCCAACTGCTGCAGGCGCCGCAAGCGCCGCTGGACGGCCTGGATACCTTGCTGGCGGAGGAGGGGCAGCCCACAGTGACTGGCGGGGAACTGCCAGCGGACCTCGATATCGTCGAGCGATTCCGTGCCCATGCGCGCCACCAGCCGCACAGTCCGGCGCTGCGCGATGGCCGGCGGCTGTTGTCCTATGCCGAGGTGGATGAGCTGAGCGAACGGGTGGCCGGCAGTTTGCAGCAGGCCGGCGTTGGCCCTGACCAAGTGGTGGCGCTGCTGCTGCCGCGTGGCGCGCAGATGCTGGTCGCCATGCTGGCCTGCTTCAAGGCCGGCGCGGCCTATCTGCCGCTGGACCCGGCGCTGCCACCGTTGCGTCTGGCCAGCATTCTCGAGGATGCCAAACCTGCTGTTCTGCTGCATCTGGATGAGTCGAGCCTGGTCTGCGAGGTGCCCAGCCTGGCCTGGTCGAAGGCCAGCAGCGCTGCACCACTCGCTGCGCCTGTGGGCAGCGCGCCGCAGCACCTGGCCTATGTGCTTTACACCTCGGGCACCAGCGGCAAGCCCAAGGGGGTGCAGATCGAGCAGGGGCAGCTACGCCACTACGCGAGCCAGATCACTCACGCGCTGGATTTGCCGGCTGGTGGTCAGTACGGGCTGGTGTCGTCGCTGCTCGCCGACCTGGGTAATACCGTGCTGTACCCGGCCTGGCTGCAGGGGGGCTGCGTGCACCTGCTGAGCCAGGCCAGCGTCACCGATGCGCAGGCCTTCGCCGAGCAGCTGCGCGATCATCCGCTGGATGTGCTGAAGATTGTTCCATCGCACCTCGAGGCCTTGATCGGCGAGCATCCGCTAGAGGGTGTGCTGCCGCGTCAGGTGCTGGTTCTTGGCGGCGAAGCGGTGGGTGAGAGCCTGCTGGCGCGGCTGGCAGCGGCAGGGTCTGGTTGCCGCCTTTACAACCACTACGGGCCGAGCGAAACCACGGTCGGCGTGCTCTGGCGGGCCATCGACAGCGAACAGGGGGCGAGCGGCACGGCCCTTGACCAGGTGCTCGGCAACAACCGCATCTATCTGCTCGACGAACAACAGCGCCCCGTGCCTTGCGGGCAGGCGGGCGAGTTGTGCGTGGCCGGGGCCAGTGTCGGCCGTGGCTACCTGGGGGATGTCGGCAGTTCGGCATTCGGCCAAGACTCGCGGTCCGGCGCACGCCTGTATCGCACTGGTGATCTGGCGTTGCGCCAGGCCGATGGCGCGTTGCGTATTCTCGGGCGCAATGATCAGCAGGTGAAGATTCGCGGTTTTCGTCTGGAACTGGCGGAGGTCGAACAGGCGTTGCGCAGCCTGCCGGGTGTGGAGCAGGCGGCGGTGTTGCTTGATGGTGAGCGCTTGTTGGCCTTCGTCGTGGAGGAGCCAGGGCAGAGCCGGGCCGCGGACCTGCTGCGCGACGATTTGGCCCAACAGTTGCCGGACTACATGCTGCCCGCCGGCATCTTCGCCCTGAAAGCCCTGCCGCTGAACAGCAATGGCAAACTCGATCGGCAGGCACTGCTGGAGCGTGCCCGGCAGCGCCTGCAAGGTGCGCGGGTGGCCCCGGTCGGCGAACTGGAAAGTGCCGTGCTGGAAATCTGGTGCCGCGTGCTGGGTGTCGAGGATCTCGGCGTGACCGACAACTTCTTCGCCACGGGCGGGCATTCCCTGGCGGCGATCAAGGTGGTGGCACTGATTCGCGAACAATTGGGGCTCAACCCGCCAACTAATCTGCTGTTCGAGCGGCAGACCGTGCGCGAACTGGTGCAGAGCCTCGATCAGGGCGCGAATAGTGAGGGCTGGCAGGTACTGAACGACGTGGCCGGTGAGGCGCCGGCCTTGCTCCTGGTACATGGCGCGGAGGGTCACCTGAAAGACTACCGACCGTTGGTGGCGCAACTTGGCGAACAGCAGGCCGTTTATGGTCTGGCGGCATTTGGCGAGGGTTGGGAAAGCAAGGATCTGGGCAGGCTGCTGCAGCGCTATGTGCAGAGCATTCCTGAGTCGCTCAAGCAGCGGCCGCTGGTGGTACTGGGCTGGTGCCTGGCTTCGCGCCTGGCGCTGCTGTTGATTGCGCACCTACAGTCAGCCGGTTTCACCATCAAGGCCTTGGCGGCGGTGGATCATGATCCGCAGCGCAGCCTTGCTGGCGACGGCGACGAGGGTGGCCAGTTGCTCGCCGACTTGGTGTTCCTGTGTCGCAGCCGTTCACGGCCGCTTGGCGATACGTTGCGCGAGCGTCTGGCCCGGCAACTGGTCGATTGCGATTATGCCGAGGGAGTGACCCGCATGCTGGCCGACGCCGAGGTGCGTGAGCATCTGCAATCCCACGGCGCTGATGCCGAGTTGCAGGCTGTGATGGTGCGCTACCGGGCGATCAAGACGCGCCTTTACGAACAGGCCTTACCGGTGGTCGCCGTGCCCATCTGGTTGTGGCGCAGCAATGCCCACGGTGATCTGCGGACCTCCTGGCAGGCGCACACACGCAAGGCGCTGCATGATTGGAGCCTGGATGTCGGCCATCATGCGATCGTTGCCGAGCCGCGTCTGAGTGCGGATCTGATGTCCTTGCTAGCGCCAAGCATTGCGCCGCAACACCCAGCCGAGAAGGTGTCGAACTGATGATGTTATTGAAGGAACTGCTGCATGATGCGCGCTGGCGCATTTTCCTGGCGGTGCTGTGCAGTGCCTTGAGTGCGGCCAGCAGCATCGGCCTGATCGGCTTTATCAACCGTAGCCTGGAGCAGGGATTGGATGACCTGAGCCAGGCGCTGGCGCTGTTCGCCGGCCTGCTGTTGCTGCTGTTCGTCAGCGGCACCCTGGCCCAGTGGCTGCTGGTGCAGATTGGCCATCGCCTGGTCTATCAGTTGCGCCTGCGCCTGGTGGGCAAGGTGTTGGGCACCGCCCTGGAGCGCATCGAGCGACTGGGCAGCCCGCGCATCTACAACGCGCTGACCAAGGATGTGACCACCGTGGCCACGGCCTTCAAGCAATTGCCGATCTCGCTGTACAACGGCTTGCTGCTGCTGGCTGGCCTGGCTTACATGGCTTGGCTGAGCCTGCCCTTCTTCGCCCTGACCCTGGCGGTGATCGCCTTCGGCGTGCTGCTCGACGTGCTGCTCGGGCGCAAGGTCAAGCGCCTGATGCAGCAGGTGCGGCAGCAGGACGACCGGTTGACCGAGCAGTTCGAGGCGACCATTAGCGGTCGCTGCGAACTGGCCTTGAGCCGGGAGCGTCGGCAGATGCTGTACAACCAGCGCCTGGAGCCGATCGCGCAGGCCTCGCTGCAGGCCTCGGTACGCGCCGATACCCTGTGGGCGATCAACCTGAACTGGACGTCGCTGCTGGTGTTCGTGTTGATCGGTACGCTGTTCTTCCTCGGTCAGGGCCTCGGGCTGCTGAGCCAGCAGGTGGTGATGGGTTACGTGTTGGCGATCATGTTCCTGCGTACGCCGATCTCGATGATCCTCGATGCCGTCCCGGCGGTGATCCGCGGCCATGTGGCCTTGCAGGCCATCGATGACCTGGCCCTGGGCGAGACGGTGCACTTCACCTTGCCGCCCAAGGCCGCCGAGCCTTTCCGTGAGTTGCGCCTGAGCAACGTGCAATACCACTACCCCGGGCAGAGCGACGAATTCGCCTTCCAGCTGGGGCCCATCGATCTGCACGTTCGCCGTGGCGAACTGATCTTTATCGTCGGCGGCAATGGCAGCGGCAAGTCGACCCTGGCCAAACTGCTGACCGGGCTCTACCAGCCAGGCGAGGGGACGGTCGCGCTCAATGGCGTGACGCTGGACGTCTCGAACAGCGAGTGGCACCGCGAGCATTTCGCGGCGATCTTCGCCGACTTCTATCTGTTCGCCGATGTGCTTGGTGAGAACGGCCAGCTCGATGGGCTGGAGGAGCGGGTCGATCACTATCTGCAACGCTTGGGGCTGGCGCACAAGGTGCAGTTCGTCGATGGACGCCTGTCTACCACAGCCCTTTCACAGGGGCAGCGCAAGCGCCTGGCCCTGCTGTTGCTGATGATGGAGGGTCGCGAGGTGCTGCTGCTCGACGAATGGGCGGCGGACCAGGACCCGGTGTTCCGCCACGTGTTCTACCACGAACTGCTGCCCGAGTTGCAGGCGGCCGGAAAAACGGTCATCGCCATCACTCACGATGACCGCTACTTCGACGTGGCCGATCGCATCTACCGGCTTGATTACGGCCAGTTGGTGGACTATGACCACACCAGCGAGAAGCCTTTCCAGTTAGTCAGGTAGCCGCTTGGAGCGGCTTATTCGGGTATTTTGTCGCGGTCGAGTGGGCAAGTGCTGCAATAGCCGATGCCGGGCAGGCGGTAGCGAATGCAGCAGATACGGCGTAACCGCAGCGGTTCGTTAGCGCCGACGTCCTTGTAGTACACCGGGGCGAACAGCGGATTGCGCCGGCCATCGGGGCGCAGGCGGCTCTCCAGCACGATTCTGGCCGGGGCTGCGCAATCGAACGTTGCCAATCGATGCAGTTCGATTTGGGTAGTGGCGAATTCGAAGAGGTTGCCGGCGTTGCTCCAGAACAGTCGTGGCGAGGCTTTCGAGACGCTGGCCATTACCTCGATCACCGGTTGCAGATGCCGCTCGATCAAGGCGTCGAAGCGCGCGAAGGGCGCGCAGGGTGGCAGAACGCTGCCTTCATGGGGCAGGTGCAGGCCAAGCGGCTTTCCCGCTGCCGAGAGGGTCACACCGACATCACTCAGGGCGATAGGCAACTCGCGCTGCAAGAGCAAGCTGGCCGCCACGGCGGGTGCTATGAAGCAGAAGTACCATTTCGACCAGATAGAGGTCAGCGCTATGAAATCGTCGCTGCCGTGGCGGGCTGCCAGTTCACGAATGAACTCGGCGAAATAGTCCGGCTGAAACAGTTGCGAGCCGGCAATTGCCTGCTGTTGATCACTGGCCAGTTGAAGGTTTTCCCCATAGTCCGCCAGCGGGCCGCTGAACAGCGGGGCGAGGCTGGCGATCATCTTCGGGGCCCAGTGTCACCGTCAGGCGGCATTGCGCAATACTTGGTCAGGGAGGCTGTGGGTCGAGGCATAGTCAGTCGCTTGCTGTTGAGACTCGTTATCACTGGTGGCGATCAGTATAGACAAACCGGGGGCCTGCAGGCGAACCCTGTCTGTTACAGCAGGGCGTGTAAACGCATCACGCCAATACCTAATGATAATTATTATTAACTGTATTATCCTACGGCCGCTCGCATGCGAAGCTTACCCTACGAGCACTCGCACCTTCAGTGGAAACGGAGTGGAACATGAGTCTGGACAGTCCTGATACGCGATTTTTGGTTGTAGTCAACTTCGAGGAGCAGTATTCCCTCTGGCCGGATTACAAGGAAATACCGCAAGGCTGGCGCGCGGCCGGCAAGCAGGGCAGCAAGGAGGAGTGCCTGGCCTATATCGAGTCGGCCTGGACTGACATGCGACCTTTGAGCTTGCGTCAAGCCATGCAGCCCCAGGATCGCGGCTGATGAGCTGGTCATGGCCTTGCAGGTGACGTTGTCCGGTAGCCGACAGCAGTAACCTGGAACCGCCTAAGTTGGCTGGTCGTTCGCTGCATGACGCACGTTCCGGCAGCGTCGTCAGATAACGCGCTGTCCGCGCGACACGAGGATGCACTGATGAATGCAATCACCCCGATCACCAACACCACGCTCGAACTCCAGCACCGGCACAGCGGGCTAAGCCAGCGCTACTGCCTGGACAGCACGCCGGCATTGCAGCGGCAAATGAAGCGCGAGTCGAATGCGCGAAGCTACCCACGGCGCATACCGCTGGAGCTCAAGCGGGCGCAGGGGGTGTATGTTGAGGACTCGCGGGGGCAGGTGTACATCGATTGCCTGGCCGGTGCCGGTACCCTGGCGCTGGGGCACAATCACCCGGTGATCATGGAAGCGATCCAGAAGACCCTGGCCTCGGGCATACCGCTGCATGCCCTCGATCTGACTACGCCGATCAAGGATGCCTTCGTAGAGACAGTCTTCGATCTGCTGCCTGGCGACTTCGCCAGGGATGCGCGCATCCAGTTCTGTGGCCCCACGGGGGCGGACGCAGTGGAGGCGGCGCTCAAGCTGTCGCGCACGGCAACCGGGCGGCAGAGCATCCTGGCATTCCATGGCGCCTATCACGGAATGACCCTCGGCACGCTGTCTGTGAGCGGCAACCTGGGGCCGAAGAATGCCCTGGGTGGGCTGCTGGCGGGTGTGCAATTCCTGCCGTATCCACATGACTACCGTTGCCCGTTCGGCCTGCGCGGCGAGCCGGCGATCGACGCCAGCCTGCATTACATCCGCCACCTGCTCGCCGACCCGGAAAGCGGCGTGACCCAGCCGGCGGCCATGATCCTGGAAACGGTGCAGGGCGAGGGCGGGGTGATTTCCGCCCCTGATCGCTGGCTGCAGGGGCTGCGGGCGATCACACGTGAGCACGATGTTCCCCTGATCCTCGACGAGATCCAATGCGGTATCGGGCGCACCGGCGATCTGTTTGCCTTTGAGCGCAGCGCCATCACCCCTGATGTGGTGACGCTGTCGAAGGCAATCGGCGGTGGTCTGCCGCTGTCGGTAGTGGTCTACCGGGGCGAGCTGGATCAATGGCAGCCCGGGGCCCATGCCGGCACTTTCCGAGGTAATCAACTGGCCATGGCTGCTGGCGATGCCACCTTGCGCTTCATCCAGCGCGAAGGCATCTGCAGCCATGTGCGCAACGTTGGAGCACGCTTGCAGACGCTGCTGCACGGGCTGAAGGCCGAGTTCGATTGGATCGGCGACGTGCGCGGCCGTGGTCTGATGCTGGGCATGGAGATCATTGATCCTGCCAGCCAGGATGCCCTGGGCCAGCCCGCTACCGATGGCGAGCGGGCGCGCAAGTTACAACGTGCTTGTCTGGAGCGTGGCCTGATCGTCGAGCTGGGCGGCCGGCACGGCGCAACCGTTCGCTTCCTGCCGCCGCTGATCATCAGCGAAGCGGAGGTCGATCTGGTTGGGCAGATTCTCTATCAGGCGGCGCAGAACGTGGAGGTCGCCGCCGCCGCGAACTGATGCAGGTATATCGAAGTCATCCATGAGCTTCCAGAGCATGAACTGACTTGCGTCTGCGGCTGCCGTAAACACGCCATTGGCGAAGAAATTAGCGAGCAGCTTGAAATCGTGCCGATGCAGAAACGTTGACGGGATTTTATTTCCGTCTGCACAAGCGCTTCAAGAAGCCTCGCCTGATGGTTACCTAAATGGTCATGATCCGTAGGCATATCTGAAGGATGTTCTTACGCGGCTGCCGACCCAGCGGGCAAGTGAGTTTAATCAGTTAATGCCGCGGAGGTAGGATATCGATTCGGTGAATCAGCCAAGTTAGGAGGGGGTCCAATGACTGAATCGTTACGGACGACTGTAAAGTGCCAAGACCCAGGCGACGGAAGCGGGGACGTCATCATTGATCTCCCCCCAGAGGTCCTTTCAGCAATGAACGTGGGGCCCGGTGATTTGCTTAGCATCGAGTTGGCTAACGCAGCGATCGTGCTCAAATGTATTGGCGATGCAAACACCATATCCTAGAGCGTATTCGACCCAATGCAGTCAGTCGAGCCTCCGGTAGATGTCGACCATGGGCTACTCGCTCATGGCAAGGAAATATCCGAATATATCCTGATCACTATAATTTATAGTGCGTCCGATATATTGGTATAAATCAGTTGATGTCAGATCTGTCGTATACGTTTAATCTGCCTATCTGTACACAATGTCTTGAGGTGGGCATGGCAAGGGATATGATACCGGCCATTCGATCGCCACTTTCGCTAGACTATTGGTCGTCGGTCTCCGCGTGGGCTTCTGCAAGAAGGGCCTGGGCGTGACCTTCGAGGAAGTCGAAAACCTCCTCTTGGATATACCCGTTGTATTACTTGCGCCAGCCCTTTGATACGACCCCATTTCAGCTTATTCAGGAGGCTGCCGCGCACGTCGTAGTTGTCATTAACCACCTCAAGCAACGTGTCGTATCGTTGCAAATACTCGGTTTCTTCCCTCAGTACGATTACCAATGCCCGCTTGGCCATTTCCACCGTGAAGGCCACAGACTCAGTCGCATCAGGCTTCTTTACCCCGATAGCCTTCAACTCCATCGCACTGATCAAATGGGCGTACCCCACTAGATTTCCCATTTTTTCCGCTGTTGTTGGATAGATTTTCTTAACCGCGCCAAGATTTTCTTAAAATGTGCGCCGAACGCTCAGAAAATATTAACGGAAATGGCCGCGCAACCACTATTTTTGGGCTTTCAGCTTATCGGCGGTAAGCGTCCCGCAATCACACCTTGCCGCATTGCGCTTTCTGGACGACCTGGGCTTTGAACGGATTGGGATAAGAGCTACGTTGGCGCATAGAAATCCTAGCGATAAGGGTGATCGCGTTCGCTTAAAAATACGCGGACACCACCGCCCCTTAATGCTGGAGTTCGGTAGGTGACTTGGCCGGAAAGTTACATGTATATAGCGAGACCCATGACTTTTCGGCGCAGATAGACCTCCCAATTTCCGCCAATCCTCAAAGTCGGAAATCGGGCGTAAGGAGGAGGGCAGTCATTAGTCCTCAGCTGACCAGCTTCGAGCGACTGACGTGACTGTCATCTAGCAGCAGCCGTAGGTAGAACGAGCACTCCTTCATACACTCAAAGTCTTGAGGGGTACTGAGCGTAGAGTACGAGAAATCTCGATGAAATGCGGGTTTGATCATGTCGAAGTCCATCGCAACAAGTCTCGCAGAGGGTCCAACGGTGGTATTACGGTAAAGCCGGAAACCTCTGCACATGTCGGTGTACGATATCGTCTAAAATATTTCGGTCGAAAACGGAGCTAGCACCCAATGAGTGATGCATTGCCAACTACTCTGATATGCCGGGATCCAGGTGATAGCAGCGGGGACATCATCATAGATCTCCCACCGGATATACTAGCGGCAATGGGCGTCGGTTTGGGTGATTTCTTAAGCATCGAGTTGGTCGACGGATCGATAGTGCTAAAGCCAATTTGTCGAATCAAAACTGAAGGTCGGATTGACTCAGATTGAGCAGGCCGATAGCTCGCCCAACGGCTCTAACTGCGTCACTAGATCGTGTCTGAATCTCAGAAAGCTTCAGTAGCACTGAGATGGAAGAAAATATCCAAACGCGGAAACAATTCCGCAATTTAGATTGTTACTTCTCTGAAATTTCGATCTTCACTTCCTGATACCACAGGCCGTCTAGGAATCACCAGACCATCGAACAAGCTGTTTGGCGGCGGGTTAAACTGCGATACGGCCGTATCTTCACAATCGTGACATTCTCGATTCTAATGCATTTGCTCTCATTTCTGATGGTTACCTAGGCTTACTGATAATGATCAAGAACCGTAGGGCACGTTCTTAGCCCTTTCCAGTACGTTATGAGCGGAGGGAGAAGCAGCAGGTGCGAACGATTACATCGAGCTGCTCAGGGGTACTCAGAGAGGTCTTAAAGTCAGGACGTCTCGCGGTCACATAAGGAGGAGTGGGTCTCCGAACCTCCCTGAATTTCTTGTTACAATGTTCCGTAACAAACTGCTTGGCCTCATTGGCTTTGAAAAGGATCAGTCCCTTGACAGCATCTGCGTGCTCTGGTGTCAGCGGAATAAGTAATTTTTTTTCGAGGAACGAATTTAAAGCTCCTACCCCCATTCCCGTCATCGAGCAGAGATCGCTCCAAGTAATATAAAAGTTTAAGTGCTTTTCGATAATTTTTGCAGAATCGACGTGCATGAAATAGGCATTAAGCTTAATGAACGGAATCGCACCGGTATCCAGATATCTCATGTGAATAGTTCGCGTACTATATCCAGTTATTTTTGATAACTCAGATACGGACAGATGCTGTTTGCGCCATTCGGTTGCGAGCTGTACTCCCTCAGCAGTGCAGCGTTCGCTTCTCGCCCCCCTGTTGCCAATACAGGGAGCCGTCAATAAAATCCCAGCTTCCCGAAGTTCCCTGACATCCTTAGTATCGAGATTGAGATTTTTTTCCACTGTTTTAAATGACAACAAGCCATCCGCAGGTAGCAGCGGCTGCAAAAAAGCGAGGTCTTTTTTATCCAGTCGCAATCTCATTTCTTCTGAAAGGTGCTTGCGCTGGTAAATCAGTAGCCTGCTTCCAAATCGAGTGATGTTGATTGACATGGGGGCAAGTCCCGTAAGTAACTTTTTCAGGCTCCCACCTTCGAGACCACTCCTGCGTACTATTTCAGATCTCAGCGCGTATTTTTGGCCGAACTTCTGCAGAGACTCTAGTGAAGTCCTCCATCCATTGGGATGAGATACTGAATGACCTTTCAGTAGTCCTGAAGTGATGAGCGCGCGAACAATGCTTGTGGTGGTGTCCAAGAAAACTGCAGCCGACTTTAAACCGAGCAGATCAAAGCTTTCACCTGGTTCGCCAGGGAGGTCCTCATTATCCCACTGAAGATCCCTCTGGCTATGAAGAAGTTTGCACAATTCATGGCATTGGTAGCGTTGCTGAGACGCCGGTTCATTTTCGGCAAGGGCCACAGCATTCAGCGACAAATCCCGCCCCTTCGTTTGAACAATGTTGTGGGTGTTTAGGATAAAGCTCAGCTCCTTTCCAGTGTAACTTAACTGCCCACATAGGCACTGAGATGGATGGCTCATAGGCTGAGTTTGGGAACTCCGGAACAAATACTCCATGGCATACTCGCCGAGTATCAAATTGTCACTCAGGATGAGCGGCGCCAGAATGGCTCGTCTGTGCAAGCTGGGAAAATGTTCTTGAATTCTATCCATTTCTCGGAAGAATAGGGTTTTGTTTCCGGTGGCTATTCGTGCGCAGTGATCTATGATCAAAGGACGATTATCAACGGTATGCAAGAATCGCATGGCAGCGATCGCTGCTAATAGCAGAGTAAAGAAATGCTCATTTTTTGCTTCTACGGCGTTGCTGATGAGCCTCGACGTTTGAGTGTTGAATTCGGTTGTCGGTGTTTCTCTCAGATCGAACTTGCATGGGCAGATATAGTCGCTGAGTTCGGGCCAGTTTAATGGTTTTTTGCAATTAGGACATTGAGTTATGTAGCGTTCACCATGAGCTGGACAGGTTTCATTGAAGGTAAATATGTGCATATGGTTCAGGTAGCCATCCCTTGCACAGCCAGGACAGAGCGCAAGATGCTGTCTCAGTAGGGGCGATGGGAAGGCTATACCTGCTACTTCCACATAAGGATACTTATCGTGGCGTACGGATCTGTAGAAGCATGATCTGATTGCTTCCGCCTCCTCACTAGAGAGGCCGTCATAACTTGTTAGGAGCTCACATGGGCCAAAGCCTTGCCACAGTGCGCGCGCCTTTTTAACGGCGCGCCCATCCGTGCTCGCTTCCACAAGCAGGTGCGCCGTTGAAATACCATTACCCGCTGCACAACGGAAAATCAGCGATATAGCGCTTTCTTGAGGTTTGGGCAAAGGATAATAGTTCAGCTGATTCATTGCATCTTACCTTTGGACTTTTGTGCGATAATTTTTTTAAGCTCGCCAATGCCTAGTGTAAAAGAGTTCTTAGTTGTAAGCCGTGATTTGACCTCGACCGCGCCGCATCCAACGATCAAGTCGTCCATGGAGAAAATGCTATTGTCCCGGCGCAAAGCTGTTATGACGGATTCTTTGAGGATGTTGAAGAGTCCGCGAAAGTTTCCGCCAGTGGCTGTATAGAATGCGAGGACCAACTTTTCGTCAGTCATCTCCGGCACCTCTTCAAACCCTAGCTCTCGTCTTAGGAGTCGCTCATAGGCCCTGATAATTTTTGTAAATGTTTTTTGGCTTTCTAGTGTTGCTAGGGTAAAAGGGTAGAGGTGTGCTCTATAGGGGCAGCGATCGGCTAAAGCGCTATGGCAGTTGAAGGCATATTCATACCGTTGTTCGCCAACGAATAAAATAGGTCGACCAAAAGCGTCCATAAGCGTTTTGGCGAACTCGGCCGCATATTTTATGGCTCTGTCCGTTTCAGTCCGATAGAGGTGCTGCCATTCATCCATTATCACCAACTGAGTCTGGCAACTCTTGAGATTATGCAAGAGGCAATGCTCAAGAGCTTCGTGAGACCGATACTCCCTGTGGTCGCTAAATTCCCTGAGCGCGCTAGTCATGAGCGATTTGACCGTAGAGTCGTTAGGCACCCTGCAGTAAAAAACCGGTATGATTCTCTGCTTGTCGCCGTCCAGGTCGACAAAATGCTTCCGGGGATATTCTGATATAAGCTGGTCGCAAATCCGGCTTTTACCAGTTCCTGGATCCCCCAGCAGGATTGACCCGCAGCTATCCCCAATTGCTTCGCCTAGATCAATGGCACGATGGATAGTCTCGAGTGCTGCACTGTACCCGGGATGTAGGATAGTGAGGCTAGCCAACATTTTCAGCTTAGTCCTGGTTTCAGGGGTCATCACCGGTATCCCCTCGTTGGGTGTATACGCTCTCAAAGTCCTCTTCATCCTTCAGTCCAGCGGCGTCACGAGGCTGGCGGATGTCTGTGGTATTTGATCGTTCATCCGAATCAGTAAAGACAGACGATGATGCGGTGGTTTTGTGTTTCTTATTGGTGGCTTTTTTGCAGTCCTCTATGTAGTCGGCCAGTTCATACAAGGCAATCAATGCATCGTCGGTATTAAAAGCTTTCTTCTCCGCCAGCAGTTTTGCCACGACCAACTCGTGATCACCCAAAGTAAGGTCATTTTGATACTCGGGCCTGTCGGCGATCGCCTCGCGCCAGTCCTCGGGTGTGTCTGGATGGGCGACCCAGACTTTCCCCAAGTCGCAGGGGTTGTAGCGCACGATCGCTTTCTGATTTTTTTTGAGCCGCTGCCTGATTTCGGGCAAACCTACGCCGTGCCAAGAAAGATGATGGCTGACGACACGGCCACCCGTGAGCCGGTACTCCCATCGGCTCAGGCAGTGTTGCTTGAGCTCTTCTTCGTCATAGCGCTCGGCAGGCAGGGCGCTGGTGCTTAGCTGTTCTTTTTTCAGCGCAGGGCTCGCGCATAGGTCGTCCTGCCAAGTGTTGTGATACGCCTTCAACCACATTTCGAAGGATGTACGAAGCTGTTCAAGGTCCAAGCAGGCGTATTCTTCAGAGGCATAATCCCCGCGTTCGGTCGGCGAGGATTTTGTGGTGCCCGGCAAGTTGTTTGAAAAGCCGACGCTAACGGTACCGTTAAACCGCTCGATCAATTTAGCGTCTGGTTCTCCCACCGGAACGAAGTCCGGATCGATGCCCAGTTTGTCGAAGGTGGTAATCCCCCACACGTTCAAAATTTCCGAACCGTGATCAGACACGATGCCGGCCATTTTGCCGTTAGCAAGAATTGCCCGGATGGTGGCGCGCATCATCTTTTCTGCACTGGGTGTTCCGAGCGAGATATCCCAACCCGAAACTTCCCTGGTGGCCGGAACCAGATGCGCCGACAGGACAGCGCGGCCCACCGTTCCGGTCTTTTTATCCTTGACCATGACATTGAGATCATGGCTGTCAAAAACGGTGCAAGCGTAAGGGTCATCATCAATGAACAGCTTCCCGCTAGCCTTGTTCAACCGCCTGGCAGCCTTCTTGCCCTCTCTTCGTGATGTGACGTAGTAACGATCCATCGCGAGCGCCCTGCGACGAAAAGTGGCGTATGAGGGAGGCTTCTGGGGGTTGCCTCCGGAGCGAAGGCGTTCCTTGTTGTCGTGGAGGATGTGACCCAGAAGCAGCTTGTAGGCGTGTGTCAGCGATGGCCGCTCAGGTTTGAGGTACACCGTGTCGATGTAATGGTCGATTAACTCCTCGGCCCCAGCCGCTAGCCTCTTGCGCCGTCGTCTGGGTTTTTGTCGAGCGAGAGCAATTGGTTCTAGGTCACCGACGAGATAGCGCCTTTTCCACCGCCATACGCTGGACACCCCCGGTGGATGTTGATCGCCGATCCGGGCTGCGACTTGCGCAATCAGCTCTTTTGCGGCTTCCTGAGGAAGGCTGCCACCCAGTTCAGTCAGGCAGGCATCCACATAGGCTCGATGGCGCGTAGCTCGTTGCTGCTCATGTTCAGGCAGTGAGGTCCATCGAGCGCAGGGACCGATATCAATGGCGGCCTGTCGATGCAGCACCAGTCTGCCCTTCAGCTCCATATCTGCAAAATGTATCCGTGTGATGAATCGGCGGTACTTATGAATGAGCGAGCACATCGCGATATCGTCATCATTGATGCTGATGATCTCGTAGACTTGTCCATCCAGCCTGTACTGCGCCCCGGGCTTGGGGTTGCTAAAGGGCATGCCGCTCTCCAACGATGCACGAGTCCAGCGTCAGACGCTCACCTAGGTCGTATTCCACCAACCGCTCGAACATCGCTCGATAAATTGCACGTTCACGTACTTCGGCAGGGTGGCTTAGGAGAGCCCGCAGGGACACGGGATAGTCCAATACAGACAGGAGCCGCTGGCAGCCGCCGAATTCGTCCGCGGATACATTGAAGGAGTGGAAGTATAGGAACTTCAGATTTCTCAGCTTCGTCCCCGCTCGGATACTGTCTATATCTGCGAATATCAGCTCACTCCCTAGCGCCTCGATCGAAGATTTAGCAGCCTGCAGTTTCGATCTGACCCGTGTGGAAAGCTCGTTGAAATCGACCTTCACTTCGGTATAGGTAGTCTGATCCACGGTTTCAATGCAAAAGTCTGGCTGATACTTGCGCTCGCGACCGTTCACCGTGACCAGCAGCGGCTCAGGCTTGCAGTAGCTGACAACGTTTGGATCGTATTCAAGAAAGACGCAGTAATCGGCCTCTAAAACGCTGTGGCAGATGACCTGCGAGTGAGTTTTTCGTGAAGGAAAAAATAGCAGGTGTTTGCCATAGCCATTTTTTGCTGCGACTTTCCTGACTTCGATTGGCTTGCCCATGACCATTCTCCTGATCCTAGATCAGTCATCTTTAATACGTTGCCGTCCAACAATCGGCCTGTTCACCGCCACATGTAGTTCTCTCAGAGGGGCGTAACCGCCACACTCCTTGTGTTGCTTACCGCATTTCAAGCCTGAGTAATTCTCTCCCATACCCATGAACTGCCTTGGCGCCTGAATGATCGCTGCCAGGTAGTTTGGCCGCTTCAATCCGGCACGCTGTCCGATCGCTTTGCTTTTGCGGCTTTCAATACGTCCTGCGGGGCAATTTGAATGCGGTCTTTAGGGCGCTGACCACCGAGTGCGCTACAGGGCGTGTCGAACCAGAAGGCCAATCGCCAGTTATCCTCGATAGGGATCAGCGCCGTGATCACCGGAGCAAGTCCCGTGAGAGGTCGATAGGAGTTCTTGGCATCGAGAACGTATTTAGGGAAATAATCAGTGCCCAAATGACGCAGATAGAAAATCAGTCCGGAGGATTTCCACTTCTCCACCTGAAGATGGACAGTTTCCGATGGCAGCTCAGCCAAAGTGCCCAGCTCGCGGTCGGATATCCAGTCACCATTATTCAGCAGATTGATCTGTGCTTGCGCCAACGCTACACGCTCCCATAACGCCAGGGAGGACTCCGGCGTCTTGTAAATTGATCCTTGGGACATCAGGCACCTGGCCTCGTCAATGGCCAGTTCCAAGATGTCGAGAGTCGCCTGGCCGAGCCCGTCCGTGATCCTTACTGAAATTTTCTGCATGACTCTGCCCGGGGCTTTGAAGGTAATGACTGCTGTCACGTCATTGATCACAGATTGCACTGCTTTTAGTGGCGGGGCTTCCAGAGATGAGCTGAAAATCGGTCCAGCAATTTCCAGAATCGATCCGCCTTCCTCTTCAAGCCTGCCCGCCAGGAGAACGACGAAACGGCTCGGGTAATGACGCAGCAGGAATTTTGCGTTTTGCCGGACTCGGTAGGGAAGTGCCTGGTCCTGCGCTAACTCGGCCAAGAATTCCCCCGTCTGGACTACAGTTCTGGTGCGCTCATGTGGCATCGTCATGTCCACGACCTCCGTCGGTAGGGATGCTTAAGCGCAGCCCCAGTCGTTATCGGTGTTAGTGCGAGCATGCTCACGTCTGACGCTATGCTTTGTTGAGCCCGCTTGACGTGTGCTCCGGTTGTGGCGCCATTTCGTGACGCCGATGAATGGTGGTTACTCCTCAGCATGGCTCTAGCGGCCCGTGCATATTTCACGTCCGACGCATTGGCCACGAGACGTGCCAAGTCGTCCCACGGTCCACGCGACGCTGAAGTTGCCGGCACTAGCCACTTTCATCGGCGTGAATATTGGGGAACTTTTAACCCGTGCTGGACATTATCGTCGCTGATGGTTACGCCGAACTCCAGACCATCGAGAATGCAAAATCTATCAATTCAGATGATATTTTTTTAAAGAAAATCAATTAGTTAATAAATATATAAATCTTCGCATGTGTTATCTGCCCCATTGAAAATTTTCTGCTATCGGCCTCGCTTGCAGAGCGGTGTAGACGGACTACATTTTTTGTAGTGCTGCTACATGCTGGACGGATCGCAAGCGGATGTAGTCGCCTAACCATCCTGTTTCTAAGAGGAGGCTGCTCATGAGGGATAGCCGTCTGGATACCTCCGAGATCAGACGCGCGCGTGCGATCGCGTTCTCGATTTCGGTCGCCGAGGCGTATGGCTGCGCTAGCGATTCTCGGGAAGTGGCTGGCTGTGAGGCTACATTGGACAGGACCGTTCTCCCTGGTGAGGCAACCCCTCCTGAACTACTCAGGTTGTGGAGACGCCGGTTCATCGGGGCCGTCGCCTCTGAGCCTTCTCGAACTCTGCTGTATGAGCGATTTTCGGGACTGCGAGCAGTTTTCGATTCATCGCTGTGGTCGCTGTTGAAGCCTTCGTGCGGGCAGAGATCCATTGAAGAGATCGTCAGCGGCACGCGCATGGACGGCGAGGGGCTGGAGATATTTCGCTCGAACTCGCTCGCTCTGCTCTGCAGTTGTCCAGACTGGCATAACCTAGCTCCACTCTTGGCGATTCTACGGTCTCAGTCTCCACAATGGCTATTTGAAAGAAGCTGGTTACGCAAGAACTTCGCGGCTTGTTGCGAATTGATGTGCCTACGGCCTTCAGACAGAAAGCTGGCAGTGCCGCTCTGGAGCGCAGTCAAGATCCTGGTGGATCAAGGGCTGTTGGGAGATATCAAATATTGGCTGGACAGTGAACAGTCCTTTGACTACCTGCTGCAGGGGCAAATCCGTTTAGGTGAATGTCTTATCCGCCAAGGATGGGTATCTGGTTGGACCGACGACTGTATCGTGTGGCTGTGGTACTTGGGCGAGCGCTCTTGTTCTTGCACCGTAGATGCCTTGCGTTCGGCGGCGGAGGGCACTTCCGTCGAAAAACCTGCCGATTTGTATATGCGGGTCAGGCGCGCATCGGCGAAATTGGCGAGCACGGTCATCAGTATTCCGGCGTGAAGCTACGCAAGCAATAGCAGGGGTAGATCCAAAAGCTCATGGAGTCTTCCGCTGAGATTTTCCCGGTGTCTTCATTGATTGGCTAGGTTCGTGGAAGGGTGAATTAATGATGTTACTTCGCAGAGGTGCTCCACTTCTGTCGATTAAGCGGGCGGGGAAGGAGGAGAATAACGATAGCGCGAATAACTGCACACGCTTGCGCCGACTGGCGATCAAACATTGCATCAGAATATGCGCGGAAGGGGAGAGCTCGAAGATCCGTGGCACTGAGCCTCTCTGAGATTACTCTGTACGCTACCTGTAATAGCCCCTTGCTGAGCAGCTTCTGATGGCCCTTCTCAAAACCTTCATGGGCCCGGGTGGTCAATCTGGGCCAGGTGCATGAAAGCCTGCAGACGGTTTATTTGCTTGGCCTGAGCACGAATCAGCCGCTGATCTTGACGATGCGCCAACAGGTAATACTTTGCCTTCTCGTGCTGGGCTGCGAGATCACTCGCCATGGTTTCGCCGTCCTGGCGAGACTTGGCCAGAGCGGCATCTTGGCTGACCCGTTGCTGCTGGGTGAGGGCCACTTGACGTTCGAGCTGACGCAACTGTTGTTGGAGGTGTCCGTGCGCACTATTCGTGCGCTCAAGATCCCGATATAACTGGGTCAGTTCTTCTTGGCGCACCGTCAGTTGCTCGCGCAGACCACGCATCTCTATCTGAGCTTGGCCCATCTGTTCAGCATGACGTTGCAGCTCTTCCTGACGCTGGATCTGATGCTGCTCGCGGTAGTGACTCATGGCCTCCCGGGCCTGCTGGTGCTTCATTTCCAGTGATCGGATTTGCCCTAGCCGCTCCTCGAGCAGTTGTACCTGTTGCCGGCAGGCTTCCTCCAGACGCTGCCGTTCACCTTCAATGCGCTGTAATTGGCTATTGAGTTCCACCTCGCGCTGACTCAATACGCGGTATTCGTCGCCTTGGGCGGTATGAGCGATTTGCAATTGCTCAAAGCGCGCACTGTCCACTGCGCGCTGTTGCTGATAGGCCGCCTGTTGGCGCTCGAGGCGGGCGCGATCCGCGGCCACACTATCCTGTGCCTCGCGGGCCAGCCGTGCAGCTACACTCTGAATGAATGCTTGTAGTTCCTCGGATAGGCTTACCCGTGGCGGCTGCGGCTCGGCGTCCGCCAGCTCACGCAGGTAGCGATTTATGGTGGTCTTAGAGCCGGTGTGACCCAGTTCGGTCCGCACCGCCTCAATGCTCGGTACCAAGCCGCGCGCCAGCAAGGCATCGCGCGCGCACTGAACCTGCGCTTTGTTGATTCCAGAACGGGCCATGGCTTGCTCCGATTTTTTCGTACCGTTCAAGCAGTATGGATGTACACGTGTACAACCGTGACGCCCACACCTAGAAATCGGACAGACTGGGGTTCGAGAATCCTGAATTCTCAAACGTGATAAGCGGTTTTCGCCTTTCATGCCCACGCGGCGGTATGCAATGAGAAGTGCGAGATGAGTTCTGCAACTGACCGTTATCTCAAGGCGGCGCGCCGAGCGAGCACCGAGCGTCGCTACCAGCGAGCGCTCGAACATTATGAACAGGAGTGGGGCGGACTGCTGCCGGCGTCCGGTGATAGCGTGGTGCGTTATCTAGCAGGGCACGCCGAGCAGCTGTCGGTCGGCACGCTGCGCACCCACCTGGCCGCCCTGGCCCAGTGGCACCAACAACACGGCTTTGTCGATCCTACTAAGCTGCCGCAGGTGCGCGACGTCCTGCGCGGGATCCAGGCCGAGCACCCGCAGCCGGTCAAGCAGGCCCGCGCGCTGCAACTCAATGCGCTGGAGGCTTGTATCGAGGCTTTACAGGCGCAGCGGAACAGCGAAGACGCAAGTGTTCGCCTGCGCGCCTATCGCGATCAGGCCCTGGTCCTGATGGGCTTCTGGCGCGCTTTACGCGCGGACGACCTGTGTCGCTTGCAGGTGGAGCATGTTCGGCTGGACGCCGGGCAGGGGCTGGAGCTGTTCCTGGGCAGCGGCAAGACCGATCGCAGTCATCGTGGCCGGACCTTCACCTTGCCGGCGTTGAAACGCTTGTGTCCGGTTCAGGCTTATGAGGATTGGCTGGCGCAGAGCGGTTTCGAACAGGGGCCGGTGTTCCGGGCGATCGATCGCTGGGGCCATATCCGGGCGACGGGGCTGAACCCGAACAGCATCTCACGTCTTTTACGCCTGGCGTTCGCCCGCAACGGTCTCGACGGCGAACGCTACAGCAGCCATTCGCTGCGCCGCGGGTTCGCCACGTGGGCCAGCCGCAATGCTTGGGGGACCAAGGCACTGATGGATTATGTGGGCTGGCGCGACGTTCAGTCAGCCACCCGCTACATCGATGGACACGCGCCGTTTGGTGAGTGGCGGCGTGAGTGAGACCGCCACCGGGGCGGTAGCCGATGCGAATTTTTCTCACCGGTACTGGCGCCGCGCACCCTGATCGCCTTGATCAATCACGGCCTGTCGGCCGCGATGTATTAAGCTCGCGCCATCCGGTAAGTGCAAAGAGATGCCGGCGGTATTACTGACGAGCTCGCTTCAACGCATCGGCAGGTGCCATGGCGAGGACGTCTGGCATTCCTGCGGCCATTAACTTCAATTCCATCTCCGACCCCAGTAATCCCAACCAAGGGGACGATCTTGAATAGTGGTCTCACAATTCAGGGTCGGCCGCCAGCTTGTGCGATCTGCATTCCGCCAGTACAACAGGAATTGCCCCGACATAGCCGTACAGCAGGGCGAGCGCTTTGAACGGTAAGGTTGAGCGCTACATGCTGGCGCACGTTTACGTGCAGGATTGCTAGGATTTGCATGAGGTGGAGGACGTATAGCCAGTGGGAACAATGAGCACCTTCGGTCAAGTAGAAAAACCAGCTCGGCTCTGGTTCATGCTCGGCAAAGTGCTCAAGCGCCAGGGCAAAATCTCCTCGGGTAAGTGTGGCGAATTCGGTCGCGATGGGCGTGGCTGTGCGAAACATCGTCCTGATGGGCGACCAGATGCAATTGTCGCAGCCGGTGCAGGCGTGCATCCGGGCCGCTCGGACGTTTCCAACCTCGATGAATTTAGAGAATTAAAATTTTGCGGAAGGGTACCGTGTTTCGCGGCCTATAGCCTCTCGTGGAGGAAACGCAAAACTGTCGCAACCGGAACCGACGCGGCCTTAACGTATATTCAAGCGTGCCCGCGGTTGGTGAGCGGTTGATCCCAATATCTCGCGCCGCGCTGGGAGCTCTGACTGGTTAGGGCTGTGGTTGCGGAGAAATGACGGGACTTAGAGAGGCAGCGGTCATTTCTGATCGTCATGACGTTTTGACGATCCCTCAGCAGCCCTTCGACTGCCAGCGAGTATCCCAATAGGTTCGTCAACCTCCGCTTGTGCCGCAGCGTTGATAAAACGCCCAACATTGGGTTTAGAAGCCAGGGTGGCCCTGGCAGCTTTGATGAACTGATCTTGCATCAGCCACTTATCTGTTCTGACTTTACGGCGCCCCTTCATTTTCTACCTCGCTGGTCGAATTGATGCTGCGGCATCTCGGCCCTGACGGCTACATGAACTAGTGGTCGAAATCTGGAGTAGCATTTCTGTACCGTCGTGGCCGCTGGTCGAGCACTTCGACGCCGGCAGGGTGAGTCAACAATTTCTGAATATACTGAAAATTACCCAAGGACGAGTGGGTGCATGTTCAACGAGCTCTTTGAGTGGCGCCTCGCAGATTATTCACAAAAGGTGCTCGATATCATCATCGACTGCTTCCTCCCGGCAGAATCAATCCCTCGATCGCTTCTGGACAAGGGTGTAGCTCAAGGCACCATCCGCTCCGGGATCTTCGAGAGCGGGGACTGGATTTCACGAGGGCAGTGGCTTCAGCTGGCATCCGCCAGCAGTCACGAGGTGGTCGTTGATCCCGATCAGATGCTCGCTGATGGGCGGATTTTTTCACTACGGCCTGGCAAAGTCGATTTCTTCCCTATTTATGGGTTGGATGGCACGAACGGCTACCGGCCAATCGAAAGCCTTCATAAGACGCTCTCAATCCTGAGCGCCAGGATGAACGCATGGTCAATAGCTGCATGGTTTCAGTCCGAAAATTCGACGCTTGGCGGGATAGCACCAAAGGCCCTGCTCGCGCTCGCGCCAGACAGAGTGCTCGCCGCTGCTGAACGCAAACCTCGAAAGCGCACTAAGAGCAAACCAAGGCGTGGCTCCTCCCCACCCGACAGCCGTTGACCGGTCGTGCCTCAGGCGTCAAGTCGAGCACGGCTCACAAATCTCATAAAACGAGAAGATGAGGGCCTGCCCGATGAAAATCACGAGCCGCATGGGGGGCGGCGTAGTCACCGACGTACGTTGCGACCGACGTGTGCGATTGCTCCATGCGCCTAGACAGCGGCAACGTCGAGTACGGGGTTCTATTGGCCTACTGAGGTTACGGCGCGTCATACGAGGGTGCGCAGTACGAAGTGCATCTGTGCGAGGGCTGCTTCTTCGGCGCCCTCGTATACCTTAGACAGGCACGACGCATCCAAAACATGTTCCGCGATACCGCTCAGTCCGCAGAAGCCGTGTAGCATTGACAAAGAGTTAGGGCCATATCAAGTATAAAGCGCCATCACAATCCGCCCGATTGCATCTCTCACTTGGGCTTTCTGTTTTCGGGTAGTCTCGACATTTCGTCCATATCGTCCAGACGGCAGAGTTCAATATAGTGCTGAAACTTAGCCACATTCGCGAAGTCCTTCTGAGCGGCAAGATTGGTCGCGCGATTATTGATTAGCTCCTGCTCAATAACTGCCGCTGCTGCATCTATGTAAATAAGCTGATTCGCCCGACAGAGCTTAACGAGGAATTGTGCCAAACGCAGTGCGCCCGGGTCGAGGTTCATCACGTGCCTTACCTCGCCTAGGTGGCGTCCGGAGCACCCTGCCCACATGACGCTCACGGCATGCCCCTCTCTGCAAAGGGCTTGTCGCAAAACTGACATTTCTTCAGCAATTCAACATTGTGCTTAGCCCACACTTTAACCTCAGGAAGAAAGCGACGCCAATACGTGTATCCCAGATTTTGGCGAACCTCGTCGGCGCAGGCAGGGAAGTAAGCGCTCTGCTCCGACGCTCTGTCGAGCTTCTCGTATATGAATAAGTAATCACGAGCTGAAAATGAATGGTTGAATCTTGACTTAAAAGCAGCTTTCAAGGGATGGTTAGTATGTTGACGAAGTAGTCTGTTGAAAGCCAAAGCATCCGTGCCAGCCGAGATGATCAAAAATTAATTTTACCTGCCTAGAGCTCCAATTACAGCGTGATAAACTTTCTGCAACTTTGTTGTCGAGAACAAGATTTTGGATGAACGGGTTTCGTTTAGCATGCGAACGTAAAGATTCGTCGTTCTGAATTCGCGTTATCAGGCGCTCGCCAAGACAGGCAGGAAGGTCGTGGGAAGTTAGAATCAGAGGCGTGACAGGAGCCGAGGTGGGTGACCCTCGTTGACTCCTGCGACGGCCATAATTTTCTTGAGACAGCTTTAATTTTCTAAAATCATTGAAGAGTCCATTCCCATTGAAACCCCTGGACAGCACCAGTGTGTCATCGTGTCTGCAACGAGAAAGCGGCTTGCGATTTTTGAAGGGTGATTGGCGATCTCCCATTTGCATTCTTACGACGTTCAAATCGACATTACTAACATTATGTTTTGCGGGAAAGCACCATTGTGAGTTCTCTATGAGCGATCGAAGTGAAGGTACGAAATAAAGTCTGTCGGAAATAAATAAAAGCTGTCGCTGGCGCCTTCGAACCCCCCGATTGAGTAACCGGTGACACTTTTTTTCCGGGCCACCGTGCTCGGGACGCACTTCAGGGTTTTGACGAGCAAATGATCTACTGCACATCCGGCCGTATAGACAACTGGGCATAGCAGCTATTGTGGAAGATATCTTAGGCACTATTGCACCCTTTTTGCGGTGTTGCCCCTGGTTTCATCTTCTAAACCGGAGTTCGCAAGGCACGTGGTTTTCATTTTTAAGTGCAAATAATCTCATCACAAGTGAAAACCCATGCAGGGTTCGCCGACTAGGGTAGGGCTGATGCACCGGCTTGCCAAGGGGCACTGTGCATTTGGATCAATAACTTGTCAGTTACGGTCATTGAGCGGTCGTCCATCGCCTCTTAGTCTGTGGGACATAAACCGATGGCAAGCCGTTCGAGCCTGCCACGTCCCGTGATGATCCGTTGTGGAGCTGTACCATGACCGCTGCTGCCTACCCGCACCTGCTGGCCCCGTTGGACCTGGGTTTTACCACCTTGCGCAACCGCACCCTGATGGGCTCGATGCACACCGGCCTGGAAGAAAAGCCCGGCGGCTTCGAACGTATGGCCGCCTATTTTGCCGAGCGCGCCCGTGGCGGCGTTGGCCTGATGGTCACCGGCGGCATCGGCCCGAACGATGAAGGCGGCGTATATGCCGGTGCCGCCAAACTGACCACCGACGAAGAAGCGCAAAAGCACAAGATTGTGACCCAGGCCGTGCACGCAGCGGGCGGCAAGATCTGCATGCAGATCCTCCACGCCGGTCGTTATGCCTACAGCCCCAAGCAGGTGGCGCCGAGCGCGATCCAGGCGCCGATCAACCCGTTCAAGCCCAAGAAGCTGGACGAGGAGGGCATCGAGAAGCAGATCCAGGATTTCGTCACCTGCTCGCTGCTGGCCCAGGTGGCCGAGTACGACGGCGTGGAAATCATGGGGTCCGAAGGCTACTTCATTAACCAGTTCCTCGCCGCCCACACCAACCATCGCACCGACCGTTGGGGTGGCAGCTACGAAAACCGCATGCGCCTGGCCGTGGACATCGTGCGCCGGGTACGCGAAGCAGTAGGTCCGAACTTCATCATTATCTTCCGCCTGTCGATGCTCGACCTGGTGGAAGGCGGCAGCACCTGGGAAGAGATCGTGCAACTGGCCAAGGCCATCGAAGGCGCCGGTGCGAGCATTATCAACACCGGTATCGGCTGGCACGAAGCGCGTATCCCCACCATCGCCACCAAGGTGCCGCGTGGTGCGTTCAGCAAGGTCACCGCCAAGCTGCGTGGCGCGGTGCAGATTCCGTTGATCACCACCAACCGCATCAACACCCCGGAAATAGCCGAGCAGATTCTGGCTGAAGGCGATGCGGACATGGTCTCGATGGCGCGCCCGTTCCTGGCCGACCCGGAGTTCGTCAACAAGGCCGCTGCCGGCCGCGCGGATGAAATCAACACCTGCATCGGCTGCAACCAGGCCTGCCTGGATCACACCTTTGGCGGCAAGCTGACCACCTGCCTGGTCAACCCGCGTGCCTGCTACGAGACCGAGCTGAACTACCTGCCGGTCAAGCAGATCAAGAAAATTGCGGTGGTCGGTGCCGGGCCTGCGGGGCTGGCGGCGGCCACCGTGGCGGCTGAGCGCGGCCACCAGGTGACCCTGTTCGATTCGGCCAGCGAGATCGGCGGCCAGTTCAATATCGCCAAGCGCGTGCCGGGCAAAGAAGAGTTCTTCGAAACCCTGCGCTACTTCAAGCGCAAATTGCAGACCACCCACGTCGAGCTGTGCCTCAACACCCGCGTGGATGTGGCGCAACTGGCGGCGGGCGATTACGACGAGATCATCCTGGCCACCGGCATTGCGCCGCGCACGCCGGCGATTCCGGGCGTCGACAACGCCAAGGTGCTGAGCTACCTGGATGTGATTCTGGAGCGCAAGCCGGTGGGCAAGCGCGTGGCGGTGATCGGCGCCGGCGGCATCGGCTTCGACGTCTGCGAGTTCCTCGTGCACGAGGGCGTGTCCACCAGCCTGGACCGCGAGGCGTTCTGGAAAGAGTGGGGCATCGACACCCAACTGCAAGCCCGTGGCGGTGTGGCCGGCATCAAGCCGCAACCCCACGCACCGGCACGTGAAGTGTTCCTGCTGCAACGCAAGACCTCCAAGGTCGGCGATGGCCTGGGCAAGACCACCGGCTGGATCCACCGCACTGGCTTGAAGAACAAGCAGGTGCAGATGCTCAACAGCGTTGAGTACCTGAAGATTGATGACGATGGCCTGCATATCCGCATCGGCGCCGAGGGTGAGCCGCAGGTGCTGGCGGTGGACAATATCGTCATCTGCGCCGGGCAAGACCCACTGCGCGAACTGCAGGATGGGCTGGTCGCGGCCGGCCAGAATGTGCACCTGATCGGCGGCGCCGATGTGGCGGCCGAACTGGATGCCAAGCGCGCCATCAACCAGGGTTCGCGTCTGGCTGCCGCGCTGTAAAACGATCCAAGGGGCGGTGTTAGACTACCGCCCCTTTTTCATTCAGATATCCCCCGATGGGTCCCTTCGACTGGTTTCCCCAGGCACCGCTTGAACCTTTGCAGCTCGACTGGCTGAACGGGGTCGAGTTGGCGGTGCTGCGCCTGGACTGCATCGATCCACTGATCAGCGGCAACAAGTGGTTCAAGCTCACCCAGCACCTGGCCAATGCGCAACAGGCCGGTGCCAATGGGATCATCAGCCTGGGCGGCGCTCATTCCAACCATCTGCACGCGTTGGCGGCGGCCGGCAAACATTTTGATTTCCCCACCGTCGGCCTGTTGCGCGGCCACCCTCAAGACACGCCCACCATCCTTGATCTGAAAGCCTTCGGCATGCACCTGCATTGGCTGGGGTACGGCGGTTATCGTGCGCGTCACGACGCCGGTTTCTGGCGGCCATGGCGCGAACAGTATCCCCATCTTTATCCCGTGCCCGAGGGCGGCGGTGGAAGGGCCGGCGCAATGGGTTGCGGGGTGTTGGTTGAGCAGGTGCGCGCTCAACTGAACAGGCTCGGCTGGGCTGATTACGACGCGTGGTGGTTGGCGGCGGGCACCGGCACCACACTGGCCGGGTTGGCGCTGGCAGAGGCGGGCGTGCATCCGGTGTTCGGCGCCTTGGCGGTGCCGGATGATCACGGGGTTGCCCAGAACGTGCAGGCCATCGTGCAGCACGGCTATGAATTGCTGGACGCGAGCCGAGGCGGCTTCGCCAAGGTCGACCCGTTATTGCTCGATTTTATCCAGGCGACGGAACAGGCAGGCGGCTTACCGTTGGAGCCGCTCTATACTGGCAAGGCCTTGCTGGCGTTGAAGCAACAGATCGAGGCCGGACGCTTCGCCCCCGGCACTCGCTTGATCTTCGTGCACACCGGCGGCCTACAAGGCCGCCGGAGCATGGAGAGCTAGCGCTTGGGCATCATGCGTAACACGGTGTTATCGCGCATGAAGTAATGGTGATACAGGCCGGCCACGGCATGCAGGCCGATCAGCCAATAACCGACGGTGCCGCCCAGCTCGTGCCATTCTTTGATCTGTTTGGACAGGTCTTTGTTTTCGCCAATCAAGGGCGGCAACTCGATCCCGTAAAACATCACGGAATGGCCCTGGGCACTGACGATCAGCCAGCCGAAAATCGGCATGCCGATCATGAACAGGTACAGCGCCAGATGCATCAGTGTTGCCAGTGCCGATTGCCATTGCGGCGGTGCCGGCACGATCTTTGGTGCAACGCCCAAGGTGCGGGCAAACAGGCGCAGCCATACCAGCACAAACACTGTCAGGCCGAACATGTAGTGCATTTCTACAATCAGGGCCCGCCCGCCACTGCCTTTGGGAAAGATCCCGCGAAACTCAATGCAGGCGTAAACCACCGCCAGCAGCACCACCATCAACCAGTGCAGCGCAATCGACATGGTGCTGTAGCGGGTATCGGAGTTTTTCCACGGCATCGCTTGGTTCCTCACTCATCAGGGCATACTTCCGTTCTTTCGCGACGGAATCCTATAACTGTATGCCGGTTTTGAGCGGTGCGCCTGACGTAAATGCTGTTGTTTTGATCTCAATCAGTCGCTTTGCGGCATTTCACCGCGGGCCAGGCGCTGGTTGATATCGGTGATCACCGCAGGCAGGTCGTTGATGGTGTCGATCAGGTAGTGCGGTCGCGAACCCTCGAACAACTTCTCGATGCGTGTGCGCTCGCTGGCCAGGGCGGCGGCGTCCAGGTCACGAAATTGCTCGTAGGTCAGGCCCAGCGCATTGCCGGAGCAGGTCAGTGCCACGGTCCACATGCCGGCGCGACGGCCTTCGAGGATGCCCGGTACGGTATCGTCGACCTTCACGCACGCCGCCACATCGTCAATGCCCAGCGCGATCACGTTGGCCAGTGCCTGGGCGGGCCACGGGCGGCCGTTGGGCACTTCGTCGGTGGCGACCACGTGGTCGGCGATGTAGCCGTTGGTGGCGGCCAGGGCGACCACCTTGTCCATCACCTGTTTGGGGTAGCCGGAGCAGGAGCCTATCTTGATGCCTTGCACACGCAGGCGGGCGATGGTGTCGAGGGCACCGGGGATCAAGGCCGAGTGCTCGGCGATTTTCTCGATCTGCAAGGGCATGAAACGCTGGTAGATCGAGGTCACGTCGTCATCGGTCGGCGTGCGGCCAAAGGCTTTGCGGTAGCGTTCGGCGACCTGCGGTTGGTCGCAGAGCGTGCGGATATGGTCCCACTTGCCCATGCCCATCGGGCCACGGGCTTCTTCGATGGAGACTTGCACGTCGAACTCGGCAAACGCCTCGACAAAGATCTGCGTGGGCGCGAAAGAGCCGAAGTCGACCACGGTGCCGGCCCAGTCGAGGATCACGGCCTGGAGGGTGTTGGGGTTTTGATAGTTCATGGTTCAAGTCCTGTGGGTAATGGGGGCAATCAGATGTCCAGCACTTCCATTTCTTGCAGCACCTGGCCGATCGCCTCGACCGCCGCCTGCATGCCCTGCGCGTCAACGTGGCCGATGCAGCCGACGCGGAAGGTTTCTACTTGGGTCAATTTGCCGGGGTAGAGAATGAAACCCTTGGCCTTGACCCGCTCGTAGAAGTCCTTGAACTGGTAGCGCGGGTCTTTTGGCGCATGGAAGGTGACGATGATCGGCGCCTGGATGGCCGCTGGCAGGAAGCTGCGCAGGCCCAGTGCGGCCATGCCGTCGAGCAGCGTCCGGCAGTTGTCGGCGTAGCGTTGATGGCGTGCGGGCAGGCCGCCTTCTTCCTGGTATTGCAGCAAGGCTTCGTGCAGCGCGGCGACCACGTGGGTCGGCGGGGTGAAGCGCCATTGGCCGGTCTTGGCCATGTAGCTGTGCTGGTCGAACAAGTCCATTGCCAGGGAATGGCAGTTGCCTTGGGCGCCCGCCAGTGCCTGTTTGTCGGCGAAGACAAAGCCCATGCCCGGCACGCCTTCCAGGCACTTGCCCGAGGCGGCGATCAGCGCGTCAAACGGCACTTCGCGGGCGTCGATCGGCAGTGCGCCGAAGGAACTCATGGCGTCGATGATCAGGCGTTTATCGTGCTGTTTAACCACCTGCGCGATGTCCGGCAGCGGGTTGAGAATGCCGGTGCTGGTTTCGCAGTGGATCAACGCGACGTGAGTGATCGCCGGGTCGGCGTGCAGCAGGCGGTCGACGTCGGCGGCGGTAGTGGGTTCGTCTTCAGCGGTTTCGAAGGTGCTGAAGTCGCGGCCGAGCACTTCGCAGATCTTCGCCAGGCGCTTGCCGTAGGCGCCGTTGATCAGCACCAGTACCTTGCCGTTGCGCGGCACCAGGGTGCCAATGGCCGCTTCGACGGCAAAGGTGCCGCTGCCTTGCAGGGGCACGCAGTGGTGGCTGTCGGTGGCGTGCAGGATCGCCAGCAATTGTGTGCAGACGCTGGCGGTCAGTTGGTTGAAGCGGTCATCCCATGACCCCCAATCCACCATCATTGCCTGACGGGTGCGGTTCGAAGTGGTCAAGGGGCCAGGGGTTAGCAGGATCGGCGCGGCAGTGCTCATCTCAAGTCCTCGCAAGGTCATTGGGGGGTGAAGCTACGGCGCCTAAATTGCAGTTTGGCTTGTCATCAATCAAATTGTTTGTTGTTATGCGAGCTATCAGTGAGGCCGATAGCTATGAATTTGTTTCAACTGCGTGCATTCGATGCCGTGGCCCGCGAGGGCAGCTTTACCCGTGCCGCCGCACGGCTGTTCATCAGCCAGCCGGCGGTGACCGGGCACATCAAGGCCCTGGAAGAGCACTACCAGATCGCGCTGTTGCGCCGTACCGCCCGGCGGGTGGAATTGACCGAGGAGGGCACGCGTCTGGCCGCGATCACTCGGGCAATTTTCGGTCTGGTGGATGAAGCGCAGGCGTTGCTCGAAGCCAATCGGCAGTTGCTCAGCGGACGCCTGGAAGTGGCCGCGGACGGCCCGCATCTGGTGATGCCGATGATCGCCAGCCTGCGTGCCCGTTACCCCGGCATCACCGTGAACCTGCGTCTGGGCAATGCCCAGGAAACCCTGGCGGCGCTGCTCTCCGAGCATGCGGATGTGGCGGTGCTGACGGAGGTGGAGCCGCGCAATGGCCTGCACCTGCAGCCGTTGAGTGAGTCGCGGATTTGCGCGCTTGTCCCGGCCAGCCACCCGTGGGCGGCACTGCCCAAGGGCATTCGCCTGGAACAGCTCAACGAGGTGATCATGGTATTGCGCGAGCCCAGCTCCATCACGCGGCGAACCTTCGATGATGCGTGTGGAGCTGCGGGTGTGCAGCCCAAGGTGCTGCTGGAACTGGACAGCCGCGAGGCGGTGACCGAAGCCGTGGCGGCCGAGTTGGGCGTAGGCGTGGTGTCGTCAATGGAAGTCAGCCAGGACCCGCGTGTGCAGGCCGTGACGATTCAGGGCGATGGGTTGTTGAACCGGCATATGCTCGGCTGTATGGAGCGGCGCCGCTCGTTGCGGCTGATTCAGGCGTTCTTTGAGTTGGCGTCTTGAGTTGAAGACCGAGTCGAGGCCATCGCGGGCAAGCCCGGCTCCCACATTGGTCCGGTTACTCATGTACTACTCGGTCAACTGTGGGAGCCGGGCTTGCCCGCGATGAGGCCCTAAAACTCAGCGCAAACTGTCCCGCACAATATCGAGAAACGTCGCCACCACCCGCCGCGAACTCTGCTCCTTGAGGCACACCAGCGTTTCCTTCATGCGCTGGCTGCAATCGCGGATCGGCAGGGCATACCCCCGCGAGTCGGCGCCGAGTTCCGCTGCCGACACCACGCCCACACCAATCCCCACCACCACCGCCTCCCGCGCGGCTTCGCGGCCTTCCACCTGGATCGCCGGGCGGATGCGCAGCCCGGCCTGACGCATTTCCTGCTCCAGGGTCTGACGGGTGACCGAGCCGATTTCCCGCAGTACCAGCGGCGTGTCATCCAGGTCGGCGAGGCAGATGGATTCACGCCCAGCCCACGGGTGGTTGCGCGCCACAAAGGCGAGTAGCTGCTCATCGGGCAGCGGCAACGACAGCAGGCGTTCATCGTCGACATCGCGCCCCAGCAGGGCCAGGTCGGCCTGGTAGTTGTACAGGCGAAACAGCGATTCATCCGTGTTGCCGGTTTCGATCTTCACGCTGATCCCCGGATATAACTGGCAGAAGCGTGCGATCTGCGGCAACACGTGCACGGGCGCGTCCACGGCCAGGGTGAGGGTGCCGGTGAGCAGGGCGCGGGAGTCTTGCAACAGCTCTTCGGCTTCGGCCTCGATCACAAACAGGCGCTGGGTGATGCCGAGCAGACGCTCGCCCAGGTCGGTGAGGCGCACGGCGCGTTTGTTGCGGTGAAACAGCAGCACGCCGAAGCGTTCTTCGAGCTTGCGCACCTGGTCGGAAATCGCCGGTTGCGTCAGGAACAGGCGTTCAGCGGCCTGAGTGAAACTGCCGTGTACGGCCACGGCGTGGAAGGCTTTGAGCTGGGCGTGGGAAACCGACATCGCAGATCCTCTTACAAGCTGAGCTTATAGGTGAAATACGATAAATCGATTTTACCTATTAGTCAGCCATTG
The DNA here is from genome assembly GCF_021606215.1 of Pseudomonas sp. PA-5-4B. NCBI lineage: Bacteria > Pseudomonadati > Pseudomonadota > Gammaproteobacteria > Pseudomonadales > Pseudomonadaceae > Pseudomonas > Pseudomonas sp. PA-5-4B. The sequence goes on from NZ_WKDB01000014.1 coordinate 61,579, forward strand.
CTTTGATACGCCAACCGCCGACGGCTGAGTCCTACAACCGCGGCGGCCATGGGTTCTGGCAAACCGGACCCATCTGACCAATGCCGCGCCCTCCAGGGCTTGGCATTGCAGTGCTCAACCATAAAAACAACAGGCATTTGCTTCTAGATCCTGCCGGCACACTCACCTGAGGTCAGAACCACAATGAATATCCAAACGGGTAGCATCAAGCGTTGGCGCGTGCAGATTTTCGCCATCACCTGGCTGGCGTACGCCGCGTTCTATTTCACTCGCAAAGCGTTTTCGGTGGCCAAGCTGGGCATCGTCGATGACCCCAGTTTCCCCCTCGACAAAATGATGATGGCCAACCTTGATGGCCTGTACCTGGCGGCCTATGCCGTGGGGCAATTCACCTGGGGCATGCTGGCGGACCGCTTCGGGCCACGGGTGGTGGTGCTGGGCGGATTGTTGATTTCTGCCGCAGCGGCGTTGGTGATGGGCACCTTTGCCACCTTGCCGATTTTTATCAGTTGCATGTTGATCCAGGGGCTGGCGCAGTCCACCGGCTGGTCGGGGCTGTGCAAAAACCTCGGCAGTTTCTTCCCGGCGCAGCAACGCGGGCGGGTGTTGGGGTTGTGGAGTTCGTGCTACGCCTTTGGTGGCCTGGTGGCATCGCCCTTTGCCGGCTGGTGGGCGTACACGCTGATCGGCACTTGGCATGCGGCGTTTATTTCCAGCGCGGCGGTGGTGGCGGTGGTGGCTGTGCTGTTCTTTATCTTCCAGCGCAATACACCGCAGGATGTCGGCTTGCCGGCTGTTGAGCCGGAGCCGGTCGTGGCGGCCGACACACAGCGAGTCAGCGTGCTGGAACCGCTGCGCGCGATCCTGCGTAACCGTACGGTGCTGGTCTTGGGCCTGGCGTACTTTCTGTTGAAACCGGCGCGTTACGCGATCCTGTTGTGGGGGCCGGTGATCGTTTACGAGCAAATGCCCTCGGTGGGCAAGGTGGGTGCGGCCATCGTGCCCACGGCGTTCGAGCTGGCCGGGTTGCTGGGGCCGATCATGATCGGGCTGGCGTCCGACAAACTCTTCGGCGCCCGGCGCATGCCGGCCTGTGTGCTCAGCCTGCTGGCGCTGACCGTGGCCCTGGCGTTGTTCATGGGCGCGCTGCACACCGGTAGCGTGATGCTGGTGATGGCCCTGCTGTTTGTGATGGGCCTGACGCTGTATGGGCCTGACTCGATGATCAGCAGCACGGCGGCCATCGACTTCGGCACCGCCAAGGCCGGCGCCACGGCCGCAGGCTTTGTGAACGGTTGCGGTTCGGTGGGGGCGATCCTTGGCGGCCTGCTGCCGGGCTACTTCGATACGGTCACGGTGTTTATCGTATTTGCCGGCGCGGCGTTGTTTTCTTCACTGGTGCTGATGCCTTACTGGAACGCCAGGCCCGCCGCGCTGGCGCAGGTTGGCGACTTTGTGCCCGACCGCAACGTCACGATCAAACCCTTGCGCACCTGAGGCACTTGGCCGGTTTTTTGGTGGATTAGAGTGTTTTTGCGCTATAAACTCTGCCCCCAAAGCGCCGGCCAGTAGACGTTTCGGCGCGATGGACGAAAAGAGAGTGAGTCATGGGCGCACAGTGGAAAGTCAAACATAAAGAAGCGGCATCCAATGCCAAGGGCAAGATCTTCGGCAAGCTGGTGAAAGAAATCACCATCGCCGCCCGCAACGGCGCCGACACCGCGACCAACGCCCACCTGCGTTTGGTGGTAGAACAGGCCAAAAAGGCCTCGATGCCCAAGGAGACCCTGGAACGCGCGATCAAGAAGGGCGCCGGTCTGCTCGGCGAAACCGTGCAGTACCACCGCGTGACCTACGAAGGTTTTGCCCCGCACCAGGTGCCGCTGATCGTTGAATGCGTGACCGACAACATCAACCGTACCGTGGCAGAAATCCGCGTGGCCTTCCGTAAGGGCCAACTGGGCGCTTCCGGTTCCGTGGCGTGGGACTTCAACCACGTCGGCCTGATCGAAGCCTCGCCGGACAGCCCGGACGCCGACCCGGAAATGGCCGCCATTGAAGCCGGCGCGCAGGACTTTGAAGACGGCGAAGAAGAAGGGAGCACCTTGTTCATCACCGAAACCACCGATCTTGATGCGGTGCAAAAAGCACTGCCAGAGCAGGGTTTCACCGTGTTGTCGGCCAAGCTGGGCTACATCTCGAAGAACCCGGTCAGCGGTTTGACCGATGAGCAGATGGCTGAAGTCGAAGCCTTCCTGGAAGGCTTGGACAACCATGATGACGTGCAGGATATGTTCGTAGGGTTGGCTGGCTGATTTATCGCTGAATAAATGCCGGCAAAAAATGTGGGCGCTGGCTTGCCTGCGATAGCGGTGGAACATTCACCTACTCAGTGACTGATCCACCGCTATCGCAGGCAAGCCAGCTCCCACATTGGTTTAGTGGTGTGGCAGAGCGTGCAGCAATGCTTCGATTTCTTCGAAGCTCGGGCGCGCCAATACATCGGGCTGGCAGCAGCTTTGTTGCAGCGCCACCAGTGCTTCATTATTGAAGCCTTCTTCTACCCGCTCCAACAACTCCCCCAGCAACACCCCGAATGCACGCACTTCAATGCGTTGCAACGCCCTGGTTTCCTGCGTGTCTGCCGTGACATGGAACGACGCCGCGCCAAAATCCCCAAGCAAACAATCACCCGCCGCATTCCACAGAATATTGTGGCCGTACAGGTCGCCATGGGTAATGCCATGTCGGTGCAGATGCGCCGCCACCGAGGCGATGCCGCGTGCCATGCGCAAAGCCACTTCGGCACTGAAGCGCGTACCCGGTGCGTAGATATCGCGGGTGCATGACGCCAGGCTCGGCAAGGCCGCGAGGTTGCGGTAACTCGGGTCGATCAGGTCCATCACCAGGGCTGCCTGGTCCTCCGGGTGGCCGACCACGCGCCCCTCCACCTTGATCAGATTCGGGTGCAGCCCGGCGGCGATGCAGGCCTGCATTTCATGCAGCGGCGAGCCGTCGCTGGTGATCGTGCCTTTGTAGAGTTTGACCGCGACCGGCAACGCTGGCGGCTTCCACAACGCCTTGCGGATGATCCCCGAAGCGCCTTCGCCCAACACCTCGCCCAGTTCCAGTTCAGCCCAAGGGATATTCGGCGTTGCATCATCGCTCGCCACTTCAACGGCGATTTCCACCGGGTTACCGGCATAGGCCAGCCAGGTCAGGCTCGGCAGCGTCAGCAGCCATGGCGGCAGTTGGGTGAAGCGGTTGGAGGCGATACGCAGCAGCTCGAGGTTTTTGCAGTTGAGCAGACTATGCGGCAGGTCCGTCAGGTGGTTGCCGGCCAGCATCAGCTTTTGCAGGAGTGGGCGCTCGCCCAGCTCGCCGGGTAACTGGCTGATGCAGTTGTCGGTGAGGATCAGCCAGCGTAACTGTGGTGGCAGCGCGGCGGCGGGTACGTGGCTGATCTGGTTGGCTTTAAAGCCGATCATGCTCAGGTTGGCGCACTGGCCCAGGCAGGCGGGCAGCTCAGTGAAGGCGTTATCCGAGCAGAACAGCACGCGCAGGTGCGCCAGCCGATACAGGTCGTCGGGCAGGCTGCTCAGGGCGTTGCCGGTGAGGTTGAGGATTTCCAGGCTGTCGGCCAGTTCGAAGATTTCCGGCGGAAATTCGGTCAGCCCGCAAGACAGGTCCAGGCGTTTGATACCGGCCAATTGGCCAGCCTTGAGTTGGGCGAGGGTATTCATGAACGGCGCGGTCACTCGGCAAGGTGGGCGTGAAAGGCGCTCATGATACCGGGTCGGGCGCGGGTTGCGGGCACACCGTTTGTAATTGGTTCAGCCGGCTGGCGGTGCGGGCGAGGTCGATGGCCTGGCCTTCCAGGGCACGCGCCAGGGGTTGCTGGCCGATCAGGGTCAGGCGTTTGTCCTGGTCGTAGAGTACGTCCACCAGGTTGATAAAACGCTGTTGCACGGCGATCGGGCAGTCAGCCAGGGAGGGCAGGCCGTCGATGACCCAGTGGTCGAAATCCTCGCACAGCAACAGGTAATCCATCACGGCGGTGAGCTGTTCACACAGGTCGTTGAAGGTGAACACGATGCTGCGCGCCTGATGGCTGCGGCAGAGCAATCGGCGGTTGCCGACCTTCAGGGTTTGCGCCGCGCCAGGTGTGGCGGGCAGCCCGAGGACTTCGCGCTGGGCGGCGCTACCGGGCCATACATACTGGCCGCCGGTGAAACGCTGTTCGGCATGGGCCTGGGGCAAGCTGCGAAAATCCTCGGGCGAGCTGACTTCCAGCACCTGCATGCGCGTGGCGATCAAGTCGATCACCGGCTTGAAGCGCTGGTGGTACAGCGGGTTGGGCAGCAGGCCGTCGGGGGCGTAGTTTGAGGTCACCAGCACCAGCACGCCACGCTGGAACAAGGCCTGGAACAGGCGGCTGATGAGCATGGCATCGCCGATATCGTGGACGTGGAATTCGTCGAAACACAGCACCCGGCAATCGGCCAGCAGCTCGTCCAACGTCACGCCCAGGGCGTCGTCCTGTTCGCGGTGCTGGAACATGCCTTGGTGCAGGCGGGTGAAAAATGCATGGAAGTGCACGCGTTGCTTTTGTGCAATCGGCAGCGCCTGGAAGAACCCATCGAGCAGCCAGCTTTTGCCACGCCCCACTGGGCCGTGCAGGTACAGGCTGCGCGTCGGCTGGCCGGCGAGCAGATGCCGGGTTTCGCGGGCGAGGGCGGTAATTGCCTGGGTTTGGCCGGCGCTGAGGGTATAGCCCTGGTCTCGGGCCTTGTTTTCAAAGAACGCCGGGATAGGCGAGGCGCCTGTCAGCGCGTTTTTTTTACCCAGCAGACGCTGAATCAGGGAAAACACAACCAATGCACGTCACTCTGTATGTCGGTGGTTGCCCACTTTAGGGCGCTCGCGTCGATTTGACCAATACAGAACGGCGCCCCCCGCTATCTCGAAAAGGCATGTAACGCCCGCCACCCGGCCCAGACTGGCAGTTTCGCCCTTTGAGGCTAACCTCTTACAGAGCAATCACCCCTGTACAAGGATTTGGGGCCGTGAAGGGACGAGGCGTTTTGGCAGTCATGGGCACGATGCTCTGCAGCACGGTTTACGCTGCGCAACTCCAGGTGGAGGTGCGCATCGACGTGCAACGGGGCTGCCAGTTGGTGGGCACCACCCGCAGTGCGGGCATCGAGCAACTTGGCGTATTGGATTTTGGCAGCGGCCCGCGTCTGGATGACCCGGCCGGGCCTCTGAGTGCGGCGCTTATCAGCCAGCGCCAACCGCGCCTGGAGTGCAACCCCGACACCCCTTACCAACTGCGCGTTGACGGCGGCCTGCATGGCGGCAGCGGCGAAGTGCGCTACCTGAGTGCTGCGACGCCCTCGAGCAAACCGATTCCCTATCGTATCTATGCCGATGCCGCGCGGCGTATCGCCTTGCCGGTCAATGAACCGCTGAGCGGGCGTGTGCCCGACTCCGGCAGTGTCGACCTGCCGCTGTATGGGCGCATTGAGCCGCTCAAGGACATCCCGGCGGTCGGTCGCTACACCGACCTGCTCAAGGTCACCGTCACATGGTAAGCCGCAGCTTGGTCCTGGCGGCCATGGGCGGCCTGTTGCTGCTGGCCGATGACGCCCAAGCGGCGGTCGCCGGGCAGATCCACGCTCGGCTGGTCATCACCGCCAGTTGCCAGGTGAGCAAAGACATCGAGAGCGCGCCGGTGAGCCCCGCCGGCGGTAGTGCGCTACTGGATTTCGGCACCCAGGGGCCTACATGGAGCCACCCGTTGGGTGCGGGTGTTACCGATGGCAGCAAGGCGCCGCTGTCGGTGTCCTGCAACCCCTCGGTGGTCAGCAGCTTCACCGTGACCATCGACGGCGGCGCTCATGGTGATGGCACCACAAGGCGCCTGAGTAACGGGCGCCAGACCATTCCCTATCAACTGTCGGCTGACTCGCTCGGCCGGCGCAGCTACAGCATTGGCGAGCAACGCAATTTCGTCGTGACCAAGGGCACACAAGTACCGATCCCGGTATTCGGCTCGGTGGTGGCGAATACCAGGGCCTTACCGGCCGGCATCTACACAGACACCCTGACGGTGACTCTGGATTGGTAAACGATGAGGATGGACATCATGCATGCACTTATAGCAAAGGCGGTTTTTCCATTGATGGCGTTGGCGTGGGTGTCGGGCGCACAGGCGGCGACGGTGGCCGGTACGGTCAGCGCCACCCTGGTGCTCACCAGCAGCTGCCAGGTCAACGGCGCCGCAGCCACCGGCGGGATGAGCTTCGGTAACTTGAACTTCGGTACCGCCAACAGCCTGTTCACCGAAGCCGACGGCCAGGTGCTGGGCGGCGGTGGCGGGGCGTTGTCGATCCTGTGTTCGGCGGGTACTTCACCGACGTTGACGGTGTCTGCCGGTGCCCACGACGGCCAGTCCGTGGGCGGTGGTCGCGCGCTGTATGACGGGGTGGCCAATTACGTGCCGTATGACCTCTACACCGACAGCGGCCACTCGACGCTGCTGGCCATCGGAGGGGTGATCAACCTGGCGCCGAGCACTGGCGTGGCCCAGGCCGTGAATATCTACGGCAAGGCCAATGGCAAGGCGGGCTTACCGGCCGGTACTTACACCGACACGGTTAACGTGACCCTGACGTTCTAAGTGCCATGGGCCGGGCAGGGTGTGCGGCGTTGGCGGTGTGCATCGGCTGGGGAATGCCGCTGTCGCTGTTGGCGGTGACCAGCCAGTCGTTCCAGGTCAGCGCGACGATCACGCCAGGTTGCCTGGTGGTCGGCGGCGGTACCAATTACGGCAGCCTGGCGTTCGGCACCTATTCGGCGTTGGCCACCAGCACGGCGTCTGTCGCGCTGACGGGCGGCGTGACCCTGCAATGCACGCCGGGGGTGGCGCTGAGCATGAGTGTCGATGGCGGGTTGCATAACAACAGCGGACGGCGGATGCAGCTCAATAGCGGCACCGCCCAGGTGGTTTATCAGTTGTTTCGGGACGCGGCGTTCAGCCAGAGCCTGGGGATCAGCCAAAGCGTGAGCGTGGCCTACAGCGACGCCAACAACATCACCTTGCCGATTTATGGGCGAGTGCAATTACCGGGTAACCAGCCTGGGGGGACGTACAGCGACACGTTGCAGGTGCAGCTGTCGTGGTAAGGCGATCGGTATAAGGAGTGAGATCTATGTGTGCAGCTTCCCGGCACGGGTGGGCAGCGGGTTTGAGCGGGTTGTTGATGTTGGCGGCGGGGCAGGCCCAGGCGGCCAGCTCGGTGCTGATCTGGCCGATTGACCCGGTGCTGGAAGCCGACCAACAGGCCAGCGCGCTGTGGCTGGAGAACCGCGGCACCGAGACCGCCAACCTGCAGATCCGCGTGTTTGCCTGGACCCAGAGCGGTTTTGATGAGCAATACCAGAACCAGCGCGATGTGATTGGCAGCCCGCCGGTGGCGAAAATCGAGCCTGGGCAAAAGCAATTGGTGCGCCTGACCCGAACCAAAGAAGTGCCGCCCGGCCAGGAGCTGGCCTATCGCATCATCATCGATGAGATCCCTTCGACCACACCACCGCCGGCTTCGGCGGATGGCAAGACCGCCGCTGCTATCCGCTTCCAGATGCGTTATTCGGTGCCATTGTTTGCCTACGGTCCAGGCCTGTGGAGCAAGGTCGACGGCACCCGTGACCGTGACCCGAAAACCGCCGGCAAGCCGGATTTAAGCTGGAAAAAAGTCACCGTGGGCGGGCGCAACTACGTCGAGATGCGCAACCAGGGCGCCGTGCATGCGCGCCTCACCGATGCCACCTTCAAGCAGGGCGGCCAGCCGCGGCCCTTGGTAGAGGGCTTGATGGGCTATGTGCTGCCGGGCGCGACCATGCGCTGGCCGGTGCCGGATGGTTTGCCGGCCGATCAGCCGCTGCAGGTGCGCATCAATGGGGCAACGCAAGTGGAGAATCTCGTGCCAGGACGCTAACTCAGTGTGGCAGGGCATGGAGTAGGCCCTGGTGTTAACAACGGATGGAGATGTCCATTGATGGGCACAAAGCCTTGGTGAGCCAGGATCGGGCTCGATGTCTATGGCGATCGGTGTGGGTGGTGGGCGGCTTGTCTGGCTGGGTGCTGGCGCCGCCGGGCTTCGCTGCGCCGTTGCCGCCCCCGCCCAGCAGTATGGAGGCTGTTGCCGATGCGCAGTTGTTCCTGGAACTGGTGGTCAACCAGATGGACACCGGCCGTGTGGTCGCCGTCAATCAGCGTGCCGGGCAGTTGTTTTTGCCTGCGTCGGTGTTGCAGGAAGTCGGTGTGAAGCTGCCTGGTGCCGTGCCTGGCGAAGTCGCGCTGGAAAGCTTTCCTGGCCTGCACACCGATTACGACAGCCAGGGCCAGCGCCTGGTACTGAGCGTGCCGCCGGCCTGGCTGCCGGAGCAATTTATCGGCAGCCGCAACAACTACCCACGCACCCAGGCGCTGACCAGCTTCGGCGCGTTGCTCAACTATGACGCCTACCTGAACAACACGGACGATGCGGGCACCTACCTCGGTATCTTCAACGAAGTGCGGCTATTCGATACCTGGGGCACGTTGTCCAACACCGGCCAATACCGCACCACCATTGGCCGGGAAACCGCTGGCAGCTCGCTCGACAACGGCTATCGGCGCTATGACACCACCTGGCGGTTCTCCGACGATGAGCGCCTGTTGACCTATGAAGCCGGCGATGTGATCAGCGGCGCCTTGCCCTGGAGCACCTCGGTGCGCCTGGGCGGTGTGCAGCTGTCGCGGGACTTTGGCGTGCGCCCGGACCTGGTCACCTACCCGCTGCCGCAGTTTGCCGGGGAGGCGGCGGTGCCGTCTTCGGTGGACCTGTTTATCAATGGCTATAAATCCAGCAGTGCTGATCTGCAGCCGGGGCCGTACACCCTCACCAACGTGCCGTTTATCAACGGCGCCGGCGAGGCGGTGGTGGTCACCACCGATGCGCTGGGCCGGCAGGTGTCGACCACGGTGCCGTTCTATGTCACCAGTACCTTGCTGCAAAAGGGCTTGTCGGACTTCTCGGTGGCGGCGGGTAATTTGCGCCGCGACTACACCATACGGGACTTTGGCTATGGCCCTGGCGTGGCCAGCGGCACCTTTCGCTACGGCATCTCGGATGCATTTACCCTCGAAAGCCATGCCGAAGCCTCCAGTGACCTGTCCCTGGGCGGTGTCGGCGGCAACCTGCGGGTCGGTAACTTCGGCGTGCTCAATACCGCCGTCAGTCAAAGCCAGTACGACGGCAGGACCGGCCAGCAACTGAGCCTGGGCTACCAATACAGCAACCAGCGCTACAGCCTCTCGTATCAACGGGTCGAGCGCCGTGAGCAATACGCCGACTTGAGCCTGATCGACACGCCTTACGCCAGCCTCAGCAAGCGCAGCCAGCAGGCGACCTTGAGCCTGAACCTGAACAATTTTGGCAGCCTGGGCGTCGGCTATTTCGATGTGCAGGCGGCGGATGATTCGCGCACCCGCCTGGTGAACCTGACCTGGAGCAAGCCGTTGTGGCGCAACAGCAGTTTTTACCTGTCGGCCAACCATGAAGTGGGTGATAGCAGCTGGGCGGTGCAGGCGCAGGTGGTGGTGCCGTTCGACGTCTACGGCAGCCTCAGCGTGGGCACCGAGCGCAGTAAAACCGGCGCGAGCCAGCAGCGCGTCAACTACAGCCGAGCAGTGCCGGCCGAAGGCGGCGTGGGCTTCAACCTGGGTTACGCCAGCGGTGATGGGCCGGCTTATCGCCAGGCTGACCTGACCTGGCGCCTGCAGTCGGTGCAGTTGCAGGCCGGCGTGTACGGCAGCAGCGACGCGGAAACTCGGTGGGCGGACGCCAGTGGTTCGTTGGTGTGGATGGACAATCAAATGTTTGCCGCCAACCGCGTCAACGATGCGTTTGTGGTGGTAAGCACCGATGGGGTCAGTGGTGTACCGGTGCGCTACGAGAACCAGGTGGTGGGCGAAACCGACCGCAACGGGCACTTGCTGGTGCCGTGGACCAGTGCTTACTACCGCGCCAAATATGAGATCGACCCACTGAACCTGCCATCGAACGTGCAGGTGCCCAACGTCGAGCAACGGGTGGCCGTGCGCCGTGGCAGTGGCTACTTGCTGGAATTCCCGGTGCGCCAGGTGATCGCGGCGAGCATCACCTTGGTCGACGCCCAGCACCAGGACTTGCCACTGGGCAGCCAGGTGCGACACGAGCAAAGCGGCGCGCAGGCGGTGGTGGGGTGGGACGGCCTGGTGTACCTGGAGAACCTGGCCGCCCATAACACCTTGCAGGTCACCTTGGGTGACGGCCAGACCTGCCAGGCAATGTTCGAGCTGGATACCACCCAGGCCCAGGTGCCACTGATCGGGCCACTGGTGTGCCAATGACATAAGGAGTGTGCGTGTGCGGGTCAAGGAATGGCTGTTGCGGTGCCTGTTGCTGGCAAGCCTGGGCGTGTCGGCGCAGGTGCAGGCCGTGTGCTCGGTGGTGGCCAGCGTACCGGCCAGCTTTGGCACGACGGTGAGTTCGATGACCGTGCGCACCACCTCTCAGCCCAGTTCGACCACCAATGCCGGCTTCAGCTGCACGCCGGCGCTATTGTCGGTGTTGGCCTCCAATGACCATTTTTACGCGACCGTCAGTGGTTCGCCCCAAGGTGGCCTGGTGGGGCCGACCGGTGATGTCATCAACTATACGATCTATGCCAACAACACCACGGCGTTCCCGATGACACGCGGCACCGCGTTCGATTTTGGCGGCAGTGGCGGCATTGCCGCCTCCCTTGGCCTGGTGTTCGGGCCGGGCACCAAAGTCGTGCCGCTGTACTTCGCCACCACCCTTGGCAGCAACGTGGCGTCGGGGGTGTACAGCGAAACCCTGAGTATTTTCTGGAACTGGAACTATTGCTCGGGCATTGGTATTGCTGGGGCCTGTCTGGGCCGTGAGATCAACAACGGCACCACGACCTTGAACGTCAGCATGACGGTGGTCAACGACTGCCAGATCACCACGCCGCCGATTGCGTTCGGCAGTGCGCCGGTGGTCAGCGCCTTCGCCACCGTCAACGGCCAGGCCAGTGTGGCCTGCACCAAGGGCAGTGCCTACACCGTCGGCCTCAGTGATGGGCAGAACCCGGTGAGCGTGGGGGGACGGCGGCGGATGATTTCCGGCAGTAACTTCCTGGCCTACGACATCTTCATGAGTGCCGGCACCACGCGCTGGGGCAGTGTGGGCGCAGCACGGCGGGCCAGTTCCTCGGCCGAGATCAACCCCGGCAACGGCCTGGGCACCGGCAGCCAAGTGTTCAACTACAACGCCAAGATCTACACTGACCAAGCCACGCCGCCGGGCGGCACCTACATTGATAATGTGGTGCTGGATGTGGGCTTTTAACGCCGCGTCCGTTGAAGGTCCACGCGGTCAAAATGTGGGGGCTTGCCCGCTCCCACAAAAGCCGGTCTTGATCCTCTAGAACTTGAGCAAGTGCGTAGCCGCCTGATCCACCGGGCTGACCATCGCATAGTTGTACCCTCCACCGGACCAGTAATCGGCCTGCAACCCATCTTCGCTGCGGCTGCCGCGCGGCAAAAAGCCGTTTTCCGGTCCCGGTGGGCGGATGTAAAAGCTGATGCGATGGCCTTGCTGATCCTCGTACAACACCATCGCCGCCGCACCTTGCTCAGTGGTGAGCAGGCGCCCGCTCACGGGCTTGAAACCGGCCTGGCTCAAATCGGGCAGGCGATGGGCCTGGTTGAAATAGCGATCCAGCCAGGCTTGCATAGTGCCGCCATCTTCGGTGCTGAAGTCGGCGGGCATGATGCCCTCCTGGGCAAACAGGCGAAACGCCTGCATGGCGTCGGCCATCGGCAACATCGATGGTTGGGTCGCTTCGCGCGCGTGCCAACCGCCAAGCCCGCCGAGGCAGACTGCGATCAGCAGCACGGCGGCGCTGGCCAGGTGGCGGCGCGATTGATGCCGAATGCGTTGGCGAATCAGTGCCGGGTCGAGGTCGGGGTTGGCCGGTTGCTGCAAGGTTCCGCTCAAGGCGGCGCGCAGGGCTTGTGCATCCTGTTGCCAGGCATGTACCTGGGCGGCCCTTTCAGGGTGGGCAGCCAACCAGGTTTCAAGCACACGGCGGTCGCTCTCGGGCAGTTGGTGATCGACGTAGGCATGCAAATCGTGTTCGCTGGGGGGCAGGCTGATCATTTGAGTATCCGCAGGGCAGGGCTGGTAATTTCGCCTTCGCTGAGTTGACGCAAGGCCTGGCGCGCACGGGACAGGCGCGACATCACGGTGCCTACCGGTACCGCCAGGATCTCGGCGACTTCCTTGTAACTTAACCCTTCGACCGACACCCACAGCAGCAGTGCACGTTGCTCGGTGTTGAGTTGGTCGAAGGCGTGCAGGGTCGATTGGGCCATCACTGTGCGCTCCACCGAGGGTTGTGCATCGTCACGGCCGGTGAAGAATTCGAGCATGCGTGCATAACGGCGGCTGCGCCGGTGGGCGTCGAGGAACTGGCGGTAGAGGATCGAGAACAGCCAGGCGCGCAGGTCGCCTTCCAGGCGTTTGTCGGCCCAGCTGATGAGCGCCCGCTCGAGCGTGGACTGCACCAGGTCGTCGGCGCTGCTGGCGTTACGCGTCAGGGACACGGCAAAACGTCGCAGCCTGGGGATGAGTTCACGTAACGGTTCGTCGAGTTCGTGCATGGGCGTGGGTTCTGGTCAATTGTGCAGAGGAAGACGCCGGCCGACGTAGGTTATTCCATCAATAACTATAGGAAGATTGCGCTCTTTTGTAGGGGATATCTGCAATGCACTCGGGCCTGTAATACCGCTCCCACACCTCAATCAACCCTCGTAACAACCGCGAACAATTTCTGCGGTTAATTGATGAGGGTGCAGGCATGACCATTTCTCCGACCGATAAACAGTTTTATCGCCGCCCCGCGCTGGCTCACTTACCTGCCGCGCAGCGGATCGTGTTTGAACAATGGGGGGGCGGGCCATCGGCCAAGCCGGGCCACGACCGCGTACACCAGGCCATCGAGGTGCAAGCGGCGTTGACGCCACAAGCGATTGCGGCGGTGTGGGCGGGACAGCGTATCAGTTATGAACAACTCAACCGTCAAGCCAATCGATTGGCCGTGCGCCTGATTGATCTGGGCGTGAAGCGCGGCGACACAGTGGGGCTGTTTGTCGAGCGTTCGATTCCCATGCTGGTAGGGCTTCTGGCGGTGTTGAAGGTGGGCGCTGCGTATGTGCCTCAAGACGCCAGAATCGTGCCGACGCTGCAATTGGGCATGGTGCTGGAGTCGTTGACCAGTCCGGTGATTATGACCTTGTCGAACCTGGCCGATCGCCTGCCGGCCGATGCGACGCAGCGCAGTGTATGCCTGGACACGTTCCTGGCCGAAGAGCCCTGGGTCGCCGAGGACAACACTCAGGTGTTCGCCGCTGCCGACACCGATGACCTGTGTTTCGTGCTGTTCACCTCCGGCACGACCGGGCGGCCCAACGGTGTGTGTGTCAGCCACCGCAACGTGTGCAATATCTTGCTCACGCAGCCGGGGCAGATGGGCATGGCGCCGGGTCGTAACGTGGGGCAAATCCTCAATATCGGCTTTGATATGGCCGCCTGGGAAATCCTCGGTTGCTTGGCCCATGGGGCGACCTTGCTGATTCGTGATAAAGACATTGCGCAAACCGCTGCGCAATGCCACGTGCTGATCGCCACCCCCTCGATACTGGCGAACCTTGACCCGGCGCAGTGTCCTGACCTGAAGGTGGTTGCGGTGGCAGGTGAGCCCTGTTCTCAAGCGCTGGCCGAGCGTTGGGCCGAACATTGCACGTTCTACAACGGCTGCGGGCCTACCGAAACCACCATCGTCAACACGTTGCACCGGCATGTGCCCGGCACGTTGTTGACCATCGGCAAACCGACTCCGAATAACACCGTGTATGTCCTCGACGAACACGGTCGCGCCTGTGAACTGGGTGAGATCGGTGAAATGTGGGCCGGCGGCGTCGGGGTAACGGCCGGTTACTTGAACAATACCGAGCTGACCCAGGAGCGCTATCGCCCGGACCCTTTTATGGGCGGTGACGCAATGATGTTTCGCACGCGGGACCTGGGGCGCTGGACGGCAGACGGTCAACTGGAACACTTGGGGCGCGTCGATGATCAGGTGAAGGTGCGTGGCTTTCGTGTGGAACTGGACGCTGTGTCTACGGCCCTGGAGGCGGGCGATGGCTGCATGCGGGCGGTCACTTTGAAGCTGGACAGCCGTAACCTGGTGGCTTTCGTCTCGCCCGTCAGTGCCGACGTCGAGTCGTGCCGAGCCCGCTGCCAGGAGCGCCTGGCCTACTACTGCGTGCCGACATCCATCTACGCGGTGGAGGCTTTTCCGCTGACCGCCAGGGGCAAAATCGACAAGGCCTTGTTGCTGCAACAGGCATTCGCGGCCGAGGTGGCTCGCCATGCTTGATGCACTGACCCGTGCCGTTGTGCCACCCAAACCGGCGTTGTGGCGTCGCTGGACTGCACTGCCGGTGTTTTCCTACTACAACCGCCTGGTGGCACTGGTGTTGTTGGTTAATGCCGTGTTTGTACTGTTGGCGGTCGATTTTGCTGCCATTACGGTTGAAAGGCTTTCGGACATGGTGCTGATCAACCTGTCGCTGGCCATCCTGATTCGTCAGCATTACCTGATCAATGCACTGTTCTGGCTGGCAACCCGTGTGCCAGTTACCTGGCCGTTGCGTGTGCGGCGCAGCGTGGCCAAGGTTTACCACTTCGGCGGGCTGCACAGTGGCGCGGCCCTGGCGGCGACCGCGTGGTTTATAGCGATGGTCGGCGTTCAGGTTGCACGCTATCTGCGCCAGCCCGATAGCGTGTCGTCAGCCTGGTTGTGGCTCACGGGTGTGTTGCTCGGGCTGTTGCTGTTGATGGTGAGCATGGCGCAGCCGTGGATTCGCAGCCGATTCCATAATGGCTTCGAGCGGGTCCATCGGTTTGCCGGCTGGAGCGCGCTGTTACTGTTCTGGGCGTTGACGTTACTGGCGTCCAGCGAGACTTCGACCAGCTTATTACACAGTGGATCATTCTGGATGCTGGTGCTGCTGACGCTGAGCATTGCCCTGCCATGGTTGCGTCTGCGCAAGGTCGCCGTTGAACACACACGGCCTTCCGGGCATGCGGTGATTACGCGCTTCAAGCACACCACGCCGTTCGCCGGTTCATCCACTGCGATCAGCCGCAACCCTCTGCTGGAGTGGCATTCGTTTGCCAATATTCCTGCACCAGAGGCGGCGGGGTTTCGCCTGATCATATCGCGTGCGGGCGATTGGACTGGGCGCTTCATCGAAGACCTGCCCAGCCACGTGTGGGTCAAAGGCATCACCACGGCGGGCGTGGCTAATGTGGAAACCCTGTTCAAGTCAGTGGTGTATATCGCCACCGGCAGTGGGATCGGCCCGGTCATGCCGCATTTGCTGGCCGCCCAAGTGCCGATCCAGTTGATCTGGTCTACCCGCAGCCCGCGCAAAACGTATGGCGATGAACTGGTGGACGAAATCCTGCGTGCTCAGCCCGGGGCATTGATCTGGGACACCGATGAGCGTGGTAAACCGGACTTGGTGCAATTGGCCTACGGCGCGGTGCAAACCTTCGGTGCAGAAGCGGTGATCTGTATCGCCAACCAGGCGTTGACCGAGCGCGTGGTGCATGAAATGGAAGCCCGTGGCATACCGGCTTATGGCGCGATCTGGGATTCCTGAAACGGCGGCATTGAGGCACAACATTAATCAGCAGAGGTTTTTATGAATGTATTAATAGAACGTCATGGTCGAGTGGTACTGGTCAGGCTTAATCGCCCCCAGGTCAAGAATGCGTTGAGTTCGGCGCTGATGACGGAGTTGATCAGCCGTCTGGAAGTGCTGGACCAGGACCCGCAGGTCGGCTGTTTCGTCATCACCGGCACGCCTGAATACTTCGCCGCTGGGGCCGACATTAAGGAGATGAGTACCAAGTCCTACCTGGACATGCTCGACGAGGATTACTTCGTCGGCTGGGAAGCCTTTACCCGCCGGCGCACGCCAACGATTGCCGCAGTGGCCGGCTATGCGTTCGGCGGCGGCTGTGAGCTGGCGATGATGTGCGACATGATTTTCGCCGCCGATACGGCGACCTTTGCCCAGCCGGAAATCAAACTGGGCGTTATTCCGGGCATGGGTGCGACCCAGCGCTTGACCGGGCTGGTCGGCAAGGCCAAGACCATGGACATGGTGTTGACCGGACGGCCGATGATGGCTCAAGAGGCGCTCCAGGCCGGGTTAGTGTCGCGTGTGTACCCGGCGGCAGACTTGATGGAGCAGACGCTGGCGGTGGCTGCACAGATTGCCGGGTTCTCGCGCACCGCCACGCGGGCGGCGCGGGAGGCGGTTGAGCAAGCCTTGGAACTTGGGTTGCACGATGGCGTGCGCCTGGAGCGCCGACTGTTTCATGGGCTGTTCGCGACGCCGGATCAACAGGAGGGAATGCAGGCGTTTATAAACAAGCGCCCGGCAGTCTTCAACGCGGTTTAGAAGAACGCTCGGTTTGGCAACGCATCTGCTCTGAAAAAACTACAGTGAAAAGGGAATAGACCTACGTGGGATTCGTCTCATAGTTCATTTTCCCTGTGGCCACGTGCCCTGGAGTTTTTCATGGTAGATCACTCATCGCCGCCACGTACGCCCCTCAGTACCGCCAGTTTGTTAGTCAGGTTGGCGTGTATTGGCAGTGTAGTGGCGGTTGTTGCCGGGGCATTCGCCTACGTCAACGGCACGCTTGACCCACAGCGCCTGCGTCCCAAAACCCTGGTCAATGCCCTGGAAACCAATAACGGTGTACACCCTGGGTTTCGGCGTAACCATGCCAAGGGCGTGTGTGTGGCCGGTTACTTCGAGAGCAGCCCCGAGGCGCGCGCTTACTCCAGTGCCCAGGTGTTCAGCGCGGCGAAAACCCCGGTGATCGGCCGATTCGCCTTGCCCAGCGGCAACCCCTACGCGCCGGACAGCAGTGTGCCGATCCGCAGTTTCGCGGTGCAGTTCAGCCAGGCCAACGGCCAGCAATGGCGTACGGGGATGAACAGCATGCCGGTGTTCCCGGTGGGCACGCCTGAGGCGTTTTACCAGATGCTCAAGGCCGGCGCACCCGAGCCGGCCACCGGCAAGCCGAACCCGGCCAGTATGCCGGCGTTTTTTGCCGCGCACCCCGAGACGGCGCCGTTCCTGGCGTGGGTCAAGACCGCCAAGCCCTCGGCCAGTTACGCGACCGAAACCTACAACGGCATCAATGCCTTTTACCTGGTAAACGCCGATGGCCAGCGCCAGGCGGTGCGTTGGGGCGTAGTGCCACAGAGCCAGGATGCGACGGGTGACACCGCGCCGCCTGGCGCTGACTTTCTCGAAAAGGATTTGGTGCAGCGTCTGGCTTCCGGGCCGCTGCGTTGGCAGCTGAACCTGACCCTGGCCAACCCCGGCGATCCGCTGGACGACGCCAGCAAAGCCTGGACCGGCGAGCACAAGGTGCTCAACGCCGGCACCCTGGTGCTGCAAAGCAGCCAACCGCAGGCTGACGGCGATTGCCGCGATATCAACTTTGACCCGCTGATTCTGCCCAGCGGTATCCAAGCCTCCAATGACCCGCTGCTGGCTGCACGCTCGGCGGCTTATGCCAGTTCCTACGTACGCCGCGCTGGCGAAGTCAGCCCGCTGCACAGTGCCCCTCAGGAGTCGAAACCATGAATGCCCAACCACGGTTTTTCGCGCCTCTGGCCCGCCTGCTGCATTGGCTGATGGCGTTGATGGTCATTGCCATGTTGTTTATCGGCGCGGGCATGGCGGCGTCGGTGTCGGAGCGTCACGAGTGGCTGATTCATCTGCACAAGCCACTGGGTATCGCGATTTTGGCGTTGGTGATCGTGCGGCTGGTGGTGCGCTTTTCCACCCGTCAGCCGCCGTTGCCGGCTGACCTGCCACTGTGGCAAGTGCTGGCCGCCAAAGCGTCCCATGTCGTGTTATATGCGTTGATGCTGGTGCTGCCGCTGCTGGGCTGGGCGATGATTTCGGCGGCCGGTGACCCGGTGATGCTCAGCAGTTCGGTGCAATTGCCGGCGTTGGTAGCGGCCAATGCACCGTTATTTGCGCTGCTGCGCAAGGCCCATGGCTACCTGGCCTACCTGTTGTTCCTGACAGTACTGTTACACCTGGCGGCGGCGCTGTTTCACGGGTTGATTCGTCGCGACGGTGTGCTGCAAAGCATGACCGGCACCAAAGGCTGATGCCGGGGGGCAGGGCGGGTCAGCGCAGGGTGGTGACGATATCGGCCACGGTGCTCAACACGTCCTTGCCCAGTTGCCTGGAGCGCTCACCGGACCAACCGGTTTTCGGGTTGGGGGCGTCGTCGTTGTCCTTGAAGGGCATCTCGAGGGTCAGCGACAGGCAGTCGTATTGCTGGCCAACGGCATTGCAGGCCAGGGTCATGTTGGCTTCGCCCGGCAGGTCGCGGGTGTAGCCGTGGGTGGTCTGGAAATCGCGGGTCAGGGCGCTCAAGTGCCTGCGGAAGTGTTTTTCCAGCGCTTCGATACGCGGGGTGTAACCGGGGTTGCCTTCGCAGCCTGCGGTGAAGACGTAGGGGATTTCTTCATCGCCATGGATATCGAGGAACAGGTCGACGCCGTATTTCTCCATCTGCTGCTGGGCGAACAGCACTTCCGGGCTGAGCGCCTCGCTGGCGTTCTGCCAGGCACGGTTGAGGTCCTGGCCCATGGCGTTGGTGCGCAGGTGCCCGTGAAAGGCGCCATCGGGGTTCATGTTGGGGATCAGGTACAGGTCGGCGACGGCCAGGAGTTTTTTCAGCTCGGCATCACCGTCCTGTTGCAGGCGCTCGATGACGCCTTCCATAAACCATTCAGCCATGTGTTCGCCGGGATGCTGCTGGGCGATGATCCACACCTTGCGCTGGCCTTCGCCACCTTTGCCGCGGCGTAGCAGCTGGATATCACGGCCCTCGACGCTTTTGCCGGTGGCGAGCAGTTGGGTACCGGCGCGGTTCAGGGCCTGTTCGATCAGCCAGTCGTGACGCTCACGGCTATACGGTTCGAAGTAGGCGAACCAGGCTTGCTTCTCGCGGGTTTGCAGGCTGATGTGCAATGTATCGCCATCAAAACGCGTGGGCACGCGGAACCAGTTGACGTGGTCGTAGGACGCCACGGCGTTGTAACCACTCCAGGCATTTTTATATGACGAATGGCTGGCGTTGCTCAGGCGGAAGGTGTGGGTATGGCCCACATGCATGCCTTCGGCCTTGAAGTGGAACCATTGGAAATGTGCGCTGCGAGTATCGGGTTTGATCGCCAGCAACAACTGATAAGCGTCGCTGGCATCCAGGACCTGGATGTTGCCGCTGTCGAAGTCGGTGCTGATCTTGATGGAGGTCAAGGCCACTGTCATGGGCTGGCTGCCTGCGTAGGATTGTTGTGGCAGATATCTTACACAGGAGTGAGGCAAAATCTTGGTGCAAAATTGTTGCACGGGGAAGGGGGCGTCGTCCTTGACGCCGAGGCAGCTTAGATTCTATGAGATTGATTCTCAAGCGCTATTTCGCAAAGTTCCGGGCTAGAGCGTTCGATCGGCTTTCTTTTGGCGATGCTCTTTTGCTACCATGCGCGCCATCAAGCAACACACAGTCTTCATTAGCCTGAAGCCACGCCAGAAAAACTGGCAAAAAAAAGACCCGGCCAAAGAGCCGGGTCAAAAACCGTGATTAGCCTGATGAGGAGATATTCCAAGAGTCCGACCTAAGGTCCCTTGGTCTATCGACTGATCTCGCGATCAGCTGAGCCCAATAATAATCATTATCATTTGCAAGTCAAATGTTTTTATCCGTGTGATAGAAATATTTTTCTTACGTGCCTGTCAGGCGTCCGCCTGGGCAGCAGGCACCTGCACTGCCTGTTCCACCATCGCTTTGGCCATATCAATCAAATACACCACCGAAAAGGCCAGGTCCCGCTGGTTGCCCTGCCGGTTGCTTGCTGATTCATAGGCGGCTGCCGCCGCACTGCGTAGCAGGTCCGATGCGTGCACCAGGGCGTCTTCCTGGCTGATGCCGGGCCTGATGTCGAAAAACGCGGCGTCAGGCGTGGGCGCCGACACATCTTCTTTCAGGTAATAGTCGAGTGCCCGTTGCGCGGCGCCACTGCTGCGCAGGGTCAGCAGTTCGTCGGTTTCGGGCGTGCAAGGCAGGTGATTCGGGAGGGTCATCATGAGGGCGATTACTCTGGCTGGACGTTGAAAACCTGCACCTGATAGTAATACGAATCGTATTTATGTCATTTGATGGATTACTACAAACTGTTTATTGTCGTGGCAATTGCGCAACGTATGGTCAGGCTCCATGGACAACTGGATAGCGTTGGTCAAAGCCAACATGAAAGACCGCAAGGTCACGCAGGATGAACTGGCCGAACGCTTGGGCATGTCCCAGGGCGGCGTCGGTCATTGGCTCAATAAGCGCCGCGTGCCCAGTCTTGCAGACATGAACCGGGTGCTGGACGAGCTGGGGCTCGGCTATCTGGAAGTCGCGCTGGAGATTCGCGAAAAGGCCGACCCAACACCCGCGCTGGAAAAACACTACAACCCGTATTTCCGCTACCCGGTCAGCGACTGGAAAGGCGTCTGCGAAATCCGCGAAGAGCGCCCGACCTACGGCGCGGCCCGTTTCGAACTGAGCGATTACCATGCCCAGGGCGAAGCCTTCTGGCTGCCCGTAACGGGCGATGCCATGACCGCGCCCAGCGGCCTGAGCATCGGTGCGGGCATGATGATTCTGGTGGACCCGGCCATCGAGCCCGAACCCGGCAAGCTGGTGGTTGCGCAATGGGCCGACAGCACCCAGGCGACCTTTCGCCAATTGATGGAAGAGAGCGGCCAGCTTTACCTGGTGCCGCTCAATCCGACTTATCCCAAGCAGCTTTTCACCGATGCGTGCCGAATCCTCGGGGTCGTGGTGCAAGCCACGGCGAAGTTCTAGTCCGTGGTCTCAAGTTCCACCAGGGCGCTTCCTTCGGCGACCATTTCGCCTTCCTGGCAAAACACTGCCTTGACCGCCCCGGCGTGAGGCGCGCGGATACTGTGCTCCATCTTCATGGCCTCGAGCACCACCAGCTGAGTGCCAGCCTCCACGTGTTGACCGACTTCTACCAGCACCCGCACGATGCTGCCGTTCATCGGCGCTGTGAGGCCGCCTTGATGAGTCTGGTTGGCCTCGACTGCAGCAATCGGGTCATACAAGCTGACGGCCTGCATCTGGCCGTCCCAGCGCAGATACAGGATGCCTTCGCTGCGTACCGCCAGATAAGCGCGGCGCACGCCATGGTGTTCGATCAGTAGTTGCTCGCCGCGCAATTGCGCAGTGCCCGCTACCAGCTTCACCAGCCGGTCCTGCCCGGCGCAACTCAAGTGCAACGACACGTCGCTCGGCAACCCGGCACGAAAGCCTCGGTTATCCGCCCACGGGCCTTCACCGGCGGGCTGGCTCTGCATAAACGCCGCCCCTGCCGCCTGCCAGAACTCATCGCTCAAAGCACCAGGTGCTGGCAGCAGTTCATCCTGATAGCGCGGAATAAACCCGGTATCGAGTTCAGCCGCCGCAAACGCCGGATGGCCGATGATGCGCCGCAAAAAGCCGAGGTTGGTCTTGACTCCGCCGACCGCAAACTCATCGAGCATGCTCAACAACCGCAGGCGCGCCTGTTCGCGGTCTTCACCCCAGGCAATCAATTTGCCTAGCATCGGGTCGTAGAAGGGCGAAACGTTGTCGCCTTGTGCTACGCCGCTGTCCACACGGCGCCCCGGGCCTGGCGTAGATTCGCGGTACAGTGCCAGGTGCCCGGTGGCTGGCAGGAAATCATTGGCCGGGTCTTCGGCATACAAGCGCACTTCAATCGCATGGCCCACCAACGGCACCTGATCCTGAGTGATCGGCAGCGGTTCACCCTGAGCCACACGAATCTGCCAGGCTACCAAATCAAGGCCGGTAATCGCCTCGGTCACCGGATGCTCCACTTGCAGCCGCGTGTTCATCTCCATGAAGAAGAACTCGCCACGCGCGTCCAGCAAAAACTCCACGGTGCCGGCGCCCACATAGCCGATCGCCTGGGCCGCACGCACGGCCGCCTCACCCATGGCTCTACGCTGCTCGGCACTCAAGCCCGGTGCGGGTGCTTCTTCCACCACCTTTTGATGGCGACGTTGAATAGAACAGTCGCGCTCATTGAGGTACAGGCAATGGCCGTGTTGGTCGGCAAACACCTGAATCTCCACGTGGCGTGGCTTGAGCAGGTACTTCTCCACCAGCATTTGCCCATTGCCGAAGGACGACAGCGCCTCACGCTGGGCCGAGGCCAGGGCTTCGGCCAACTGGCTGACGTCCTCGACCACCTTCATGCCCTTGCCGCCACCACCTGCCGTGGCTTTGAGCAGTACCGGGTAACCGATACGTTCGCAGGCATCGCGGAAAGTTTCCAGGTCCTGGTCCGCGCCGTGATAACCCGGCACCAACGGCACCCCGGCAGTTTCCATCAGCGCCTTGGCCGCCGATTTGCTGCCCATGGCATCGATGGCCGAGGCGGGCGGACCCAGGAAAACAAGACCGGCGGCTTCAATCGCACGAGCAAAGCCGGCGTTCTCCGACAGAAAGCCGTAACCCGGATGGATCACCTGGGCGCCACTGGCTTGGGCGGCGGCGATCAGTTTGTCGATCTGCAGGTAACTGTCGGTGGCCTTGCTGCCACTCAGGTCAACCCGAATGTCGGCCTCGCGGCTATGGCGCGCATCGCGGTCGGTGGCGCTGTGGACCGCCACGGTGGTCAACCCCATCGCCTTGGCGGTGCGCATTACCCGGCAGGCGATTTCGCCACGGTTGGCCACCAGCACAGTGGTCAGTGTGCTCATGAACGTGGCTCCTGCGCTTGCCAGCTGGGCGGGCGTTTTTGCAGGAACGCGCGCAAGCCTTCCTGGCCCTCGGCGCTGACGCGAATCCGCGCGATAGCATTTTCGCAATACCGACGCAGCGCCGGGGTGAGGGCGCCGTTGCCGACTTCGCGCAGCAAATCCTTGCTGGCGCGCATGGCAGCCGGGCTGTTTTGCAACAGGTTGGCGATCCACAGTTCCACTTGCGCATCCAGCTCGGTGGCCGGGTAACTTTCCGCCAGCAGGCCAATGTCGCGCGCACGCTGGCCGCCAAAACGCTCGGCCGTCAGCGCATAGCGCCGCGCGGCCCGCTCGCCGATGGCCTGTACCACGAACGGGCTGATCACCGCCGGTGCCAGGCCGATGCGCACTTCCGACAGGCAGAACTGCGCGTCATCGGCGCCAATCGCCATGTCGCAGCAACTGATCAAGCCCAGCGCGCCCCCGTAGGCTGCGCCTTGCACCACTGCCAGGGTCGGGATTTTCAGCTTGGCCAGGTTGTACATCAACTCGGCCAGCTCGCGCGCGTCGTCCAGGTTGGTGTGGTAATCCAGCTCGGCCGATTGCTGCATCCAGGCCAGGTCTGCGCCGGCGCTGAAGTGCTTGCCACGTGCGCGCAACACTAAAAAACGCAGGGACGCATCGGCCTGCACCTGGTCGAGGGCGATGATCAACTCGCGGATCATCTGCGCATTGAACGCGTTGTTCTTGGCTTCACGACTGAGCCACAGCGTGGCAAAACCACGGCTGTCGGTGACCAGTTCGAGGGTGTTGAAATTGCTCATGGGGTACAGCTCCATTTACATGCGGAACACGCCGAAGCGGCTCGGCTCGATGGGGGCATTCAGCGCGGCGGACAACGCCAGCGCCAGCACGTCACGGGTCTGCTGCGGGTCAATCACACCGTCATCCCACAAACGTGCGCTGGAGTAGTAGGGATGGCCCTGGGTTTCGTACTGGTCGAGAATCGGCTGCTTGATCGCGGCTTCTTCTTCGGCACTGAACGCATTGCCCGCGCGCTCGGCCTGTTCACGCTTGACCTGCACCAGCACGCCGGCGGCCTGTTCGGCGCCCATCACACCGATGCGTGCGTTCGGCCACATCCACAAAAAGCGCGGGTCATAGGCGCGGCCGCACATGCCGTAGTTACCGGCACCAAAGCTGCCGCCGATGATCACCGTGAACTTGGGCACCTTGGCGCAGGCCACCGCCGTGACCAGCTTGGCGCCGTGCTTGGCGATGCCGCCGGCTTCGTATTTCTGGCCGACCATAAACCCGGTGATGTTCTGCAAGAACAGCAACGGAATCCCGCGCTGGCAGGCCAGTTCGATAAAGTGCGCGCCTTTTTGCGCGGCTTCTGCGAACAGAATCCCGTTGTTGGCCAGGATCGCAATCGGGTAGCCGTGCAGGTGCGCAAAACCACACACCAGCGTGGTGCCAAACAGCGCCTTGAACTCATCGAATACCGAGCCATCCACCAGCCGCGCGATCACTTCGCGCACATCAAATGGCTGCTTGGCATCGGCCGGGATCACGCCATAAAGTTCTTCGCTGCTGTACAACGGCGCCACCGGCGGGCGTTGCACTAACTGACCCTGCTTGCGCCAGTTGAGGTTGGCCACACTGCGTCGGGCCAGGGCGAGCGCATGTTCATCGCTGTCGGCATAGTGGTCGGCTACGCCGGAGATCTTGCAGTGCACATCGGCACCGCCCAGGTCTTCGGCGCTGACCACTTCGCCGGTCGCGGCTTTTACCAGCGGCGGCCCGGCGAGGAAGATCGTGGCTTGCTGGCGCACCATGATCGCTTCGTCGGCCATGGCGGGTACGTAGGCGCCACCGGCGGTGCAGGAGCCCATCACCACGGCGATTTGCGGGATGCCCTGGGCGCTCATGTTGGCCTGGTTGAAGAAGATCCGCCCGAAGTGTTCGCGATCAGGAAATACCTCATCCTGACGCGGCAGGTTGGCGCCACCGGAGTCCACCAGGTAAATGCACGGCAGGCGGTTCTGCTCGGCGATGGTCTGGGCCCGCAGGTGTTTTTTTACCGTGAGCGGGTAGTACGAGCCGCCTTTGACCGTGGCGTCGTTGGCGACAATCATGCATTCGACGCCTTCCACACGGCCGATTCCGGCGATCACGCCAGCGGCGGGCACGTCCTCGCCGTACACCTGGTGAGCCGCCAGTTGGCTGAGTTCCAGGAACGGTGAGCCAGGGTCGAGCAAGCGGTTGATACGCTCACGGGGCAGCAGTTTGCCGCGCGAGGTGTGCCGTTCCTGGGCCTTGGCGCCGCCGCCTTGCTGCACATGGGCGAGCAGGCTGTGCAGGGCGTCGACCTGTTGGCGCATCGCCGTGCTGTTGGCGGCGAACTCCGCTGAACGCGGGTTTAGCTGGGTATGCAAGGTGGCCATGGGGGCGCTCCTTCAGCGGGTTTCGTTGAAGAGTTCGCGACCGATCAGCATCCGCCGAATCTCACTGGTGCCAGCACCGATTTCGTACAGCTTGGCATCACGCAACAGGCGCCCGGCGGGGAATTCATTGATGTAGCCATTGCCGCCGAGAATCTGGATCGCGTCCAGGGCCATTTGCGTGGCGCGCTCGGCACTGTAGAGGATCACCCCGGCGGCGTCCTTGCGCGTGGTTTCGCCACGTTCGCAGGCCTGGGCCACCGCGTAGAGATAGGCGCGGCTGGCGTTGAGCTGGGTGTACATGTCGGCGACCTTGCCCTGGATCAGCTGGAATTCGCCGATGCTCTGGCCGAACTGCTTACGGTCATGGATGTAGGGCACGATCAGGTCCATGCACGCTTGCATGATCCCGGTCGGGCCGCCCGAGAGCACCACGCGCTCGTAGTCCAGGCCGCTCATCAGCACTTTGACGCCGCCATTGAGCACACCAAGGATGTTTTCTTCGGGCACCTCGACGTCATCGAAAAACAGTTCGCAGGTGTTGGAGCCGCGCATGCCCAGCTTGTCGAACTTGTTGCTGCGGCTGAAGCCTTTGTAGTCGCGCTCGACGATAAACGCGGTGATGCCGTGAGGGCCTTTTTCCAGGTCGGTCTTGGCGTAGATCACGTAGGTGTTGGCGTCGGGGCCATTGGTGATCCAGGTCTTGCTGCCGTTGAGCACGTAGTGGTCACCACGTTTGTCGGCGCGCAGCTTCATCGAGACCACGTCGGAGCCAGCATTCGGTTCGCTCATGGCCAGGGCGCCGATGTGCTCGCCGCTGATCAACTTGGGCAGGTACTTGAGTTTTTGTTCGTGATTACCGTTGCGGTTGATCTGGTTGACGCACAGGTTGGAGTGCGCGCCGTAGGATAGCGCCACTGACGCCGAACCACGGCTGATTTCTTCCATGCTCACCACGTGCGCCAGGTAACCCAGGCCGGCGCCGCCGTACTCTTCCGGCACGGTGATGCCCAAGAGGCCCATGTCCCCGAACTTGCGCCACAGGTCGGCAGGGAACAGGTTGTCGATGTCGATCTGCGCCGCGCGGGGCGCGATCTCCTTCGCCACGAACGACTGCACCTGGTCGCGCAGCATGTCGATGGTTTCACCGAGGGCGAAGTTCAGGGACGGGTAACTCATGGACAGGCACCTTAATGTGAGCTTTGTTGTTGTGTGGGTGGGGCGCGAGGGAGGGCGCTCACCTTTACGTTAACGTAAGCTTGCGTTACGGCGCTGTCAATCGTAGTTTACGTTTACGTCAACCTACAAAAAAGACAACAGGGGTCGTTATGGATCAACCGCACCCGAGCTACAGCCGTGGCTCCCAGGACAAGACCTTGCTGGCCATGACCATCGGTCAGGCTTTCGATCGCACCGTTGCGCACTACCCCGATGGCGAAGCGTTGGTGGTGCGCCATCAGCAACGCCGTTACACCTGGCGGGAGTTGGCCGAGACGGTGGATTTGCACGCCCGCGCATTCATGGCCCTGGGCATGCAAACCGGCGATCGCCTGGGCATCTGGGCGCCGAATTGTGCCGAGTGGTGCATCACTCAAATAGCCAGCGCCAAGCTCGGGGTGATCCTGGTGAATATCAACCCGGCCTACCGCAGCAGCGAATTGGACTACGTACTCAAACAGTCCGGCTGCGCATGGCTGGTGTGTGCCGGCTCGTTCAAGAGCTCCGATTACCACGCGATGTTGCAGGGACTGCACCCCGACGTGCGCGGCCTCATCAGCCTGGACCCCAGCCCGCCAGCGGGATTTATGCCCTGGTCGCAATTGGCGGCCCTCGGTGCTGGCATCCCGCCCGAGCAGCTTTATAGTCGCCAAGCCAGCCTGCACTTCGATCAAGCCGTCAACATCCAGTACACCTCCGGCACTACGGGCTTCCCCAAGGGTGCCACCCTCAGTCACCACAACATCCTCAATAACGGTTACATGGTCGGCGAAAGCCTGGGCCTCACCGCGCAGGACCGCCTGGTGATCCCGGTGCCGCTGTACCACTGCTTTGGCATGGTCATGGGCAACCTCGGCTGTATCACCCACGGCACCACCATGATTTACCCCAATGACGGTTTCGACCCGCTGCTGACGCTCACCGCCGTCGCGCAGGAACGCGCCACCGGCCTGTACGGCGTGCCGACCATGTTTATTGCGCTGCTGGATCACCCACGTCGCAGCGAATTCGACCTGGCCACCTTGCGCACCGGCATCATGGCCGGCGCCACGTGCCCCATTGAAGTGATGCGTCGGGTCATCAGCGAGTTGCACATGGGCGAAGTGCAGATTGCCTATGGCATGACCGAAACCAGCCCGGTGTCATTGCAGACCGGCGCCGATGACGACCTGGAGCGGCGCGTCACCACCGTTGGCCGCACCCAGCCCCAGCTCGAAAACAAAATTATCGACGAGGCCGGTAACACCGTGCCCCGTGGCCAGATCGGTGAACTCTGCACCCGTGGCTACAGCGTGATGCTCGGCTACTGGAACAACCCCGAAGGCACCCGCGACGCGATTGATGACGCAGGCTGGATGCATACCGGCGACCTGGCGAGCATGGATGAACACGGCTACGTGTGCATCGCCGGGCGCAACAAGGACATGATCATTCGTGGCGGTGAGAACGTGTACCCGCGCGAGCTGGAGGAGTTTTTCTTCACTCACCCGGCGGTGGCCGATGTGCAGATCATTGGCATTCCGGATGAGCGTTACGGCGAAGAGATCGTTGCCTGGGTCAAATTCCATCCCGGCCATGTGGCCAACGAACTGGAGCTGCAAACCTGGTGCAAGGGCCGCATTGCGCACTTCAAGACGCCCAAGCACTTCAAGTTCGTGGATGAGTTTCCGATGACGGTGACGGGCAAGATCCAGAAGTTTCGCATGCGCGAAATTTCGATCGAGGAGCTGCGAACCCAATCCAACTGACAGCACAGGCTCATGTGGGAGCTGGCTAGCCAGCTCCCACATAAAGCACAAAGGGGACCTGAAGGTCCCCTTTAATTTGTCGTTGCGTGCTCTTTTTTTATTATTGAGGGGCGGTCTATTGTTGTTTTTGGCAACCGTTACCCTTTACCGCTGTTTTTTTGCGACCCCCATCCGGGATCAAGAGCAAACGTATTTTTTTGAACGCTGATCTGCTTCTTCGTTAACGATCCAACCAGTGGCAGCTACCTGAGGTAGTTTTATTTTTCTCTAACCGGTTGCGGGTGTCGGCACGCCGTACCCTGCGAAGCACATCTTCTTCAAAAAAATCTGTTAGCTGCGTCTCTGCCGTGTTGTTTTTGTTATGTCAGAGTCGTTTCGTCTTATTTTTATTAGGTTTGGCGCTTTTTATTCTTGTTATGCCATAGAGATAGCAGGAGCCGTGCCAACTTTTAAAAGTCATTTAAAATCAATGGTTTAATTTTTGTGTAGGGTATTGCCTACGGCAAATTCGACAAAATATGTTCCCGTGTTACTCGATGTGTATGCGTGCGGTAACACATTGTCACGGCTAAGCTACTCAACCGGCGTTACGTGCCTTGGCGACTCGCGAACCCGTCGGCCGACCCAGCACGTTACTGATCTGCAGGCCTGCACGAATCAATGCCTCCAGATCGATACCGGTGTCGATACCCAGACCATTGAGCAGGTACACCACATCTTCGGTGGCAACGTTACCGCTGGCGCCCTTGGCGTAAGGGCAGCCGCCCAGGCCCGCAATAGAGCTGTCGAACACCGTGATGCCTTCGAGCAGGCTGGCGTAGATATTCGCGATTGCCTGGCCATAGGTGTCATGGAAATGCCCAGCCAGCTTGTCCCGTGGCACCTGCGCGCCGACCACTTCGAACAACCGTCGTGTGGCGCCTGCGGTACCGGTGCCGATGGTGTCGCCCAGCGACACTTCATAACAGCCCATGGCATACAACTCACGTGCTACTGCGGCGACTTGTTCCGGCGCAATCTGGCCTTCGTAAGGGCAACCCAACACACACGATACATAGCCGCGCACGCTGATGCCGTGTTGCTTGGCGGCCGCCATGATCGGCGCAAAGCGCTCCAGGCTGTCGCTGATGGAGCAGTTGATATTGCGCTGCGAAAACGCCTCGGACGCCGCCGCAAATACCGCGACTTCCTTTACGCCAGCCGCCAGCGCATCTTCAAAGCCGCGCAGGTTTGGCGCCAGCGCGCCGTAGGTGACGCCGGGCGTGCGCTGGATCTGCGCAAACACCTCGGCGGAGCCGGCCATCTGCGGCACCCATTTGGGCGAGACAAAACTGCCGACTTCGATATAACTCAAGCCGGCTGAGCTGAGTGCGTCCACCAGCTGAACCTTGTCGGCCACGCTGATCGGTTGGGCTTCGTTCTGCAAACCGTCGCGCGGGCCGACTTCCACCAGGCGCACATAAGAGGGGAGAGACATGGGCAGCTACCTTGTGTTTATGGACCAACCGGGTTCATGGTCTGCGCCAGCGCCTGGGTGCAGCGCTCTTCGGCGGTGTCCAGTTCCAGCTTCATCTGTTCGATATCAAGCATCTGTTGCTCGAGCTGCTCACGGCGCTCGGCAATTTTCGCCAGCATGCTGTTGAGCTGGATGTGGTTGCCGCTGGTGGGGTCGTAGAGTTCGATCAGCTCACGGCATTCGGCCAGGGAAAAACCGATGCGCTTGCCGCGCAGGATCAACTTGAGGCTGACCTTGTCGCGCGCCGAGTAGATGCGCTCCTGGCCCCGGCGCTCCGGGGCCAGCAGGCCTTGTTCTTCGTAGAAACGAATGGCGCGGGTGGTGATGTCGAGCTCGCGGGCGAGGTCAGAGATGCTGTAGGTCGTGCTCATGGTGGCGCTCAAGAAGGTCTTGGCGCTAAGCTAAAGGCAGGTTGACGTTTACGTCAAGCAAATAGCCTGGATGGATACTTATCCTGTGGCGAGCAGGCTTGCCCTGCGCTGGGCTGCGAAGCAGCCCCAATCAAGACAACTCATTTTTCCAGGCAGAAACGCGGTGTCTGGTTTTGGGGCCGCTGCGCAGCCCAGCGCAGGGCAAGCCTGCTCGCCACAACAAGCCTGCTTACTACAACCAACCTGCTCACCAGAACTCAAGCTTGCTTGCCATCCAGTTTCTTTTCGTGCGCGGTGACTTGCTGGCACAACTCGATCATCTGCTCACGCATCCAGCGGTTGGCCGGGTCCTGGTCGGTGCTTTCGTGCCAGTACAGGTGGGTTTCCACCGGCGGCACATCGTTGACCGGCAGGTTGAACCAATGCAGCTCATGGCGGCGGGCAAAGCGTTCGGGCACGGTCATCACCATGTCGGTCTGCTGCAACACTTGCGAAGCCATCAGGTAATGCTGGGAACGCAGGGCGATCTTGCGCTGGATGCCCATCTTGCCCAGCGCCAGGTCAACGTGGCCCAGGCCGTTGCGGCGGCTGGAGATATGAATGTGAGTCAGCGACAGGTAGTCATCCAGCGTGAACTTGTCCTTGCCCGCCATCGGATGGCCCTTGCGCATGGCGCATACATAGCGATCTTCCATCAGTTTGACGTGGCGCACTTGCGGGTCGGTGTTGAGCGGTGCGTCCACGGCGAAGTCCAGGCGCCCGGCGGCCAGTTCCTTGGTGGTTTCGCGGCGTTTGGACAAGAAACTCTCGATCACCACGGTCGGCGCCAGGCGGCGCAGGCGCTGGAACAGCAGCGGCAGAATCACCGCCTCGGTGAGGTCGGTCATGCTGATGCGATAAGTCTTGGCCGCCTGTTGCGGGTTGAAAATTCGGCTTTCCTGCACCGACACCCGCAGCAACGACAACGCGTTGCGCACCGGGCCGATGATGTTCTGCGCCATGGGCGTGGGCACCATGCCTTGCGCGGTGCGCACGAACAGCGGGTCGTTGAAGGTTTCGCGCAGGCGGGCCAGGGCGTTGGATACCGCCGGCTGGGTGATACCAACGATCTGCCCGGCGCGGGTCAGGTTGGCTTCGGTGTAGATCGCGTCGAAGACGATAAACAGGTTGAGGTCGACCTTGCTCAGATTCATGTCGTTGCGCTCTTATTTTCAGGTGGCGATTTATCAGGTGCTCATACGCCGATCATATATCGGTGATGAATGTTAATACACGCCGAGAATAGGCTAGGTAAATTATCAGCGCTGTTCTAGCATCGATTGCATGACCTAAACAACCTCTCAGAGAAGGGAGCTGCTCATGGATTTCGCCTATTCGCCCAAGGTTCAGGAACTGCGTGAACGCGTCACTGCGTTCATGGACGCTTACGTTTACCCGGCCGAGCCGGTGTTCGAACGCCAGGTCAGCGAAGGTGACCGCTGGCAGCCCACCGCGATCATGGAAGAGCTCAAAGCCCGTGCCAAAGCCGAAGGCCTATGGAACCTGTTCCTGCCCGAATCCGAGCTGGGCGCCGGCCTGACCAACCTCGAATATGCGCCATTGGCCGAAATCATGGGCCGCTCGCTGTTGGGCCCGGAGCCGTTCAACTGTTCCGCCCCCGACACTGGCAACATGGAAGTGCTGGTGCGTTACGCCAATGAAGAACAGAAGCAACGCTGGCTCGAACCGCTGCTGCGCGGCGAGATTCGCTCGGCGTTCGCCATGACCGAACCGGACGTGGCCTCATCCGACGCCACCAACATGGCCGCCCGCGCCGAGCGTCAAGGCGATGAGTGGGTGATTAATGGCAAGAAGTGGTGGACCTCCGGCGCCTGCGACCCACGCTGCAAGATCCTGATCTTCATGGGCCTGAGCAACCCGGACGCGCCGCGCCACCAGCAGCACTCGATGATCCTGGTGCCGGTAGACACGCCAGGGGTAAAAATCGTACGACCACTGCCGGTGTTCGGCTACGACGACGCACCCCACGGCCACGCTGAAGTACTGTTCGACAACGTGCGTGTGCCGTATGAAAACGTACTGCTGGGTGAAGGCCGTGGCTTCGAAATCGCCCAGGGCCGCCTTGGCCCAGGCCGCATACACCACTGCATGCGCTCCGTCGGCATGGCCGAGCGTGCGCTGGAACTGATGTGCAAACGCTCCGTCAGCCGCACCGCGTTCGGCAAGCCATTGGCGCGCCTGGGCGGTAATATCGACAAGATCGCCGACTCGCGGATGGAAATCGACATGGCGCGCCTGCTGACCCTGAAAGCGGCGTACATGATGGACACCGTCGGTAACAAAGTGGCGAAAAGCGAAATCGCGCAGATCAAGGTCGTGGCGCCGAACGTGGCCTTGAAGGTGATTGACCGGGCGATTCAGATCCATGGTGGCGCCGGTGTTTCCAACGACTTCCCGCTGGCCTACATGTACGCCATGCAACGCACCCTGCGCCTGGCCGACGGCCCGGATGAAGTGCACCGTGCGGCGATTGGCAAGTTTGAGATTGGCAAGTATGTGCCTAAAGAGCTGATGCGCAGCGGGCAGTAACACCGAGGCGCCTGCATCGCAGGCAAGCCAGCTCCCACACTGGAATGCATTCCAAAGGTGGGAGCCGGGCTTGCCCGCGATGAGCATAGGTATCTACACAACTTTTGAAGGCAGCCAATTTCTCCTGTGGCGAGCAGGCTTGCCCTGCGTTGGGCTGCGAAGCGGCCCCAGTAAAGGCACGGCAATTTTGCTGAAAGTACTCAGCGTCTGTTTTTGGGGCTGCTTCGCAGCCCAACGCAGGGCAAGCCTGCTCGCCACAACAGCCCACTTACAACAGGCTTCGTGTTAACCGGTTGTGTAGATACCTATGCCGCGATGAGGCCAGTGTTTACAAGACAAAACCCGAGCGGTCAGTACACCCAAACCTCCACCCGCCGATTCTTGATCCGCCCCTCATCCGCCGTGTTCGCCGCCACCGGCATCTGCGCGCCGAAGCCGCGAATATCCCGCAGCACCACGCCGCTCTTGACCAATTCCCGGCGCACCGCCATTGCCCGCAACTTTGACAACAGCGCCGCCCGCTGCGGGTCATTCTTGGCATCGCCAAACCCCACCAGCGTCACCTGCTTGTCGAGCTTGCCGTGGCTTTTTATATACGCCACCACCCGCTGCAAGTCCTGGCGCGCCTTGTTGTCCAGGCTGGCGCTGCCTTCTTCGAAACGAAAATTCACACTCAAGCGCTGGGCGTCACGGACGATGTTTTGATAGTCCTCGGGCATCGACGCCCGTGGCTCCACGGCAATCGCCTGCACCTGCTGGGCGATAAAGCCATTGGCGGCGACGATCGCCTGGCCTTTGCCACTTTGGGTAAAGTCCACCAGGGCTTTGGCCCACGGGTTGCGGTTCGACGGCGGCAGGTAAAAATACAAGCGGCGTGACAGCGGGTAATCCTCGGTGGCGATCAGGCTGGTCACCGGTAACATCGGCTGTGAGTCACCGTCGACAATTGCCAGCGCCTTGGCCTGGCGCACATACGGCAGGCCGATAAAACCAATGCCTTGCGGGTCATGGCTCACCGCATCGGACAACGCCTCGCTGGATTCGAAGCGCTTGGCGGCCACGGCCAGCGGTTTGCCGCGCCGGTTCAGCACCAGCTCTTTAAAGGTGTCATAGGTGCCGGACTGATCATCCCGGGCATACAGATGAATGGCGCCGTCGACGCCGCCCACATCCTCCCAGTGGCTGACTTCACCATTGAAAATCTGCGCCAGCTGCTCGGTGTTCAAGGTATTCAACGGGTTTTGCGGGTTGAGGATAATGGGCAGGCCGTCGATGGCAATCACGTGCTCGGCCTCTGGGCTTTTCAGGTCGCCCAGGGGTTCAAGGTCCACCAGTTCGCTGTCCTTGATCGGGCGCGAAGCAGCCGCAAGGTCAGCGTTGGATTTTTTCAGTGCGCTGAACCCGGTACTTGAACCGTGGGCTGCGACCTCCACCGTGACGGTTTTGCCCTGACGCGTCTTGCCGATCACCCGTTGTTCATTGGCGCCATCGCCGGGCTCGCTGTGCACCGCCTGCAAGCCCTGGTGCTCCATCATGCCCTTGACCAACGCAGGTCCAAGCGCCGCACCAATGGTATTGGAACCCTGGATACGCAGGGCGGGGCCTTGGTCGGGAACGGGGAGGGCAGCGGCGGCAGCGTAGAGCGGCAGTATCAACAGGAACAGAACGCGCAGCATCATGCCGGCACCTTCTTAAGCCAAAGGGAGTGCCGCCAGATTAAGTCAGTGGGGTTTCAAAAATATGACTGACGCACAGCAAGTCAAAATGTGGGAGCTGGCTTGCCTGCGATTGCAGTGGGCCAGTCATCAAATGGTTGGCTGACACACCGTTATCGCAGGCAAGCCAGCTCCCACATTGAAGTACACAAACCTTGAAATCAGCTCAACTCAAGCCAGATCGGCGCATGGTCCGACGGTTTTTCCAGCCCACGCAAGTCGTAATCCACCCCAGCATCCTTGACCCGCGACACCAGGCCGTTGGACGCCAGGATCACGTCAATGCGCAGCCCACGCTTGGGCTCATCTTCAAACCCACGGCTGCGGTAGTCGAACCAGCTGAAGCGGTCGGCCACGTCCGGGTTCAAGTGGCGGAAGCTGTCCACCAGGCCCCAGTTTTTAAGGCGGGCCATCCACTCGCGCTCTTCCGGCAGGAAGCTGCACTTGCCGGTTTTGAGCCAGCGCTTGGCATTGTCGGCGCCGATGCCAATGTCGATATCTTCCGGCGAAATATTGATGTCGCCCATCACTACCAGCGGCTGGTCATTGCTGAACTGGCTTTCCAGCAGTTGCTGCAAATCTTCGTAGAAGCGTTGTTTGGCCGGGAACTTGGTCGGGTGGTCGCGGCTTTCGCCCTGGGGGAAGTAGCCGTTCATCACGGTGATCGACTGGCCATGCTCGTCGGCGAAAGTGCCCCAGATAAAGCGACGCTGGGCGTCTTCTTCGTCGCTGGCAAACCCTTTGTGCAGGCTCAACGCCGGCTTGCGCGACAGCAGGGCCACGCCGTAATGGCCTTTTTGCCCGTGGTAGTACACGTGATAGCCAAGGGCCTGCACTTCGGCCAGCGGGAACTGGTCATCGTGCACCTTGGTTTCCTGCAGGCCGATCACGTCGGGTTGATGCTTTTCAATCAGCGCCGCCAGCTGATGGGGGCGGGCGCGCAGCCCGTTGATATTGAAGGAGACGATTTTCATGGTCGGCAGTCCAGTCTGGCAAAAGGCCGATGCTAGCCGACAAGTCGGACGGGGGCCAGCGTGGCGGTAGGGCGCATGCACTGCTAATGTCTGGGAACGACTGGTGCTGCACAGGTTCGTACCCATAAGAACGCCATCGTTTGAGTGGCGCCCAGGGAGATTGACTGTATGCCGGACACTGCCACTGCCATTGCCGAAATTCGCCTGCTCAACAGCGGCTATTCCCGCGAGGCCCGTTCCTTGTTGTATCAGGCCTATCGGCATGAACCGACCTTTGCCTACATCTTCGAAGCCGAGCGCTCGGGGTACGAACAGCGCGTGCGTGCCACCGTGCGTGAGCTGGTCAAGCAGCATTTTTTCCAGAAGCTGCCCGCCATCGGCCTGTTCGT
Source organism: Pseudomonas sp. PA-5-4B (assembly GCF_021606215.1). Classification (NCBI taxonomy): domain Bacteria; kingdom Pseudomonadati; phylum Pseudomonadota; class Gammaproteobacteria; order Pseudomonadales; family Pseudomonadaceae; genus Pseudomonas; species Pseudomonas sp. PA-5-4B. Next base: position 97,572 of record NZ_WKDB01000014.1, read on the forward strand.
CAACGACCGGCTGATCGGCATCGCCCTGATTGCGCCACCGCAACGGCGCCTGGGCATCACCGAGAGCTGGGCCTGGCAGTTGCGTATGTGGCTGAGCACCGGCGTACGCGGCACCCGGCGTTACTTGGATTACCATTACGCGGTGCTGGCGTGCCTGCCGAACGAGTCGGTGCATGTGTTGCCGCTGCTGGGTATTCACCCGCAATTTCAGGGCAAACACTACGGCGAGCAACTGTTGCAGGCCGTGCACAACTGGTGTGCCGAAGACCCGCATTCATCCGGTGTGGTGCTCGATACCGGCAACTCGCGCTATCTGGATTTTTACAAGCGCCAGGGCTATGAGGAAATCGGCGAAGTGGCGGTAGGACCTGTCCTGGAGCATGTGTTTTTTCATCCCAATCCCCAGGCGTTACATGCTGCAACGGCTTGAGACAGAATTATTCAGACAATTCCGGGTTCAAAGAGTCTCCCCAGCTGTGTAGCATCCGCGCCTATGAAGCTTCCAGGAAGATTTACCAGCGGCTTGGTTCTGCTGTTCACAAGCTGCGGCGTATTTGCGCAAAGCGAATTGGACGTGCGCATCAAGCCATCAAACGACGCGTTGAAAGCCAACATCGAAGGCTATATCGGCGGGGTTGGCGATCGTGATGAAGAAGCCTTGCTGCGGTTCAGCCGTGGCGCCGAGGAGCAGGCCCGCAAGGCGGCCCAGGCTCTGGGCTTCTATCAGCCGCAGATTTCCAGTGACGTGAAGGGCGGCAAGAACCCGCGCCTGACCCTCACCATCGACCCCGGCGAGCCGGTGCATCTGCGCAACGTGACCATTCGGGTCGACGGCCCGGCCGCGAGCCTCAAAGCCTTTCGCGTGCCTGCCAGCGACGACCTCAAATCGGGCGCCGTGCTCAACCACGGCAACTACGAAGACGCCAAGCGGCTGATTCAGAATCAGGCTTCGCGCTACGGTTTTTTCAATGGGCGTTTCAGCAGCCAGAAGCTGCTGGTGGACCCGCAAGCCGGTGTCGCCGATATCGAACTCATCTACGACAGCGGCCCGCGCTACACCTTGGGCAAAGTCGGGTTTACCGGCGATACGCCGTTCGATGAAGACCTGCTGCAACGCATGGTGCCGTTCAAAAGCGGCGCCCCTTACGACTCCGAACTGATCGCCGAACTCAACCAGAACCTGCAATCAAGCGGCTTCTTCGAAGGCGTACGCGTGGACGCCAGCCCAACCGCCTCGACCAACGATGTGATCCCGGTGGCGGTCCAGCTCGATACCCGCAAGCCACGCACCATGGGCCTGGGCCTGGGTTACTCGACCGACGTCGGCCCGCGCGGCAAAGCCAACTGGACCCGCCATTGGGTCAACCCGCAAGGCCACAGCTATGGCTGGGAGGCCGAACTGTCGGCGCCACGCCAGAACGTCGGCCTGTGGTATGACATCCCGCTCGACCCGCCGTTGACCGACAAGTTGCGCTTCGCCGGCGGTTACCAGAACGAAGAAATCGCCAACACCGACACCCTGAGTAAATTGCTCACCCTCGGCCCCGAATGGCACAGCAAGCTGCCCAGCGGCTGGACGCGGGTCATCTCGCTCAAATACCAGCGTGAAGAATATCGCCTGGGCAATGACTCGGGCTTGAGCAACCTGGTGATGCCGGGCATCAACTATTCCTACCTGCGCAGCGATAACCGCATCGACCCGCACAATGGCTATCGCCTGATGTTCGACGCCAAGGTCGCCAAGGAAGGTCTCGGCTCCGACACCAACTTGCTGTACGGCACCGCCACCATCAAGGGCTTGACCACTTTATGGGATAACCACCGTTTCCTCGGCCGTGCGCAGTTCGGCGGCAGTGCCACCAACGGCTACAAGTCGGTGCCGCCGTCGCTGCGCTTCTTTGCCGGTGGTGACCAGAGCGTGCGCGGCTACGAGTACCAGACGCTGTCACCCGAAAACGATCGCGGTGACCGCATCGGCGGGCGTTACATGGTGGCCTTGAGCGCCGAGTACCAATATTCCATCGCCGAAAAATGGCGCATCGCGACCTTTATCGACCAAGGCAACTCCTTCAACACCCTGGAAATGCCCAGCCTGAAAACCGGCGTGGGTGTCGGTGTGCGCTGGGTGTCGCCAGTGGGGCCGATTCGCCTTGACCTGGCCCATGCCCTCGAAGATCCGGGCGGCATTCGTTTGCACTTTTCCATGGGGCCTGAGCTGTGATGCGTGGTTTGAAAATAGCAGGGCTGGCCCTTGTGGCGGTCCTCATGCTGCTGCTGTTGGCGCTGTGGACAGTGCTCGGTACTCAAGCAGGCAGCCGTTGGGCCTTGAGCCAGGTGCCGGGTTTGAGCGTGGAAAATTACCAGGGCCACCTGGGTGGCCAATGGAGCGCCGACCATCTGCTATGGCAGCAGGACGCGAGTCGGGTAGAACTCAATGCTCCGAAGTTTGATTGGTCACCAGGCTGCCTGTTGCGCATGACCCTGTGCATCAACCAATTGGACGTGGAACAGGTCAACCTGCAATTTCCGCCGAGCAATGAACCGAGTAGCGGTCCGATAACGTTACCGAATCTGAAGTTGCCGGTTGCCATCCAGTTGGGCGACGTTCGCGTCGGCAGCCTGCTGTTTAACGGCAGTGAGGAACTCAAGGGCCTGCAGTTGGCGGCGCATTGGACGGCTGCTGGCATGCAGATCGATTCGGTGCACCTGCAACGCGATGACCTGGTGCTGGACCTCAACGGCCTGCTGCAACCCACCGGCAACTGGCCGCTGAGCGCCACCGGGAACCTGAGCCTGCCCTATGCGCCCGGCGGCGCGCCGTGGAAGGTTGCGCTCAAGGTTGACGGCGACCTGCTCAAGACCCTCAAGCTCGACGCCGACAGCAGCGGCTACTTGCCCGCGAAGCTCAGCGGCGAGCTGCAACCTTTGGTGGAGAACCTGCCCGCGCAGTTGCACATCACGGCGGATGGCTTTAAACCGAGCGCCGATTTGCCCGACACCTTGCAGCTCAATCAACTGGACCTCACTGCCAAGGGCGACTTGAGCAGCGGCTACCAGTTGCTTGGCCGGGCCGTGCTGCCCGCAGAAAAAGGCCCGGTGGCCTTGCTGTTGCAGGGCAAGGTTGACGCCAAGGGCGCACAGATCGCCGGCCTCGACCTGACTGCCGGTGAGCAGCAAAGCCTCAAGCTCAGCGCCAACCTGGACTGGCAGCAAGGGTTCAGCGCCGACGCGAAAATCAACTGGCTGGATTTTCCCTGGCATCGCCTCTATCCATTGATTGATGAGCCTCAGGTCGCGTTGCGTACGTTCAATGGTGAAGTTTCCTACAAAGACGGCAATTACCTCGGCAATCTCAACGCTGACCTTGACGGCCCAGCGGGTAAATTCAATCTGGTCACGCCATTCAGCGGCGACCTCAAGCAAGTCTTCCTGCCCGAACTCAAACTGACTGCCGGTCAAGGCAAGGCCGAAGGGCACCTGAACCTGCAATTTGCCGACGGCATCGCCTGGGACACTGCGCTGGACTTGTCGGCACTCAACCCGGCGTACTGGGTCGCAGAATTGCCAGGCACCTTGGCCGGGCCATTGCGCAGCAAAGGCGAGTTCAAAAACGAGCAGCTTAAACTGAATGCCGACCTCGACCTCAAGGGCCATTTGCGCGGCCAGACCGCCGTGCTGGCGGCCAAGGCCGAAGGCGCGGGCGAGCAGTGGACCCTGGCCAACCTGGATATCCGCCTGGGCGACAACCGCATCAATGGCAGTGGCAGTCTGCAGCAACGCTTGGCCGGGCAGATTGACATTAAACTGGCGCGCCTGGCCCAACTGTGGCCGCAGTTGCGCGGGCAAATCAACGGCCGCGTGGATGTAGCCGGTACGCTGAAGGCGCCGCAAGGCAAGCTCGACCTCAAAGGCCAGCAACTGGCGTTTGCGGATAATAAACTGCAAAGCCTCACCCTCGATGCGGCCCTCGACAACGCCCAGCGTGCGAAGATCGACCTCAAGGGCAGCGGCATTCAAGCCGGTGAAACCCAGGTCGGCACCCTGACCGCCAGCGCCCAGGGCGACATCAAGAGCCAGAAGGTGCAACTCGATCTGGCCGGGCCGCTGGTCAAACTCGCCCTGGCCCTGGATGGTAACCTTGACAAAGGTAACTGGCGTGGGCGCCTGGCCAGTGGTGATGTGCAGGCCGGCGGCCAGGATTGGAAGCTGCAAGCCCCGGCGAAAATCGAACGCCTGGCCGACGGCAAGCTGACCTTTGCCGCGCATTGCTGGGTGTCTGGCGGTTCCAGCTTGTGCGGTGAAGACCAGCGTCTGATGCCTGAACCCAAGCTGCGCTACCACCTCAAGCAATTCCCGATCGACAGCCTGGCGGCCTTCTTGCCCAAGGATTTCGCCTGGCAGGGCAAGCTCAACGCCGATGTGCAACTCGACCTGCCCAGCAGTGGCCCTAAAGGCGTGGTCGCGGTGGACGCCAGCGGCGGCACCTTGCGCGTGAAGGACAAAAATCAGTGGGTGGATTTCCCCTACGACACCTTGAAGCTGGAAACCACCCTCAACCCCAAGCGCATCGACACACAGCTGAATTTTCGCGGTGGCAAGCTCGGCGAGTTGCTGTTGCAGGCGCAGATCAACCCGTTGCCCAAGGACAAGCCGATTACCGGTACGTTCAGCCTCACCGGCCTGGACCTCGCTGTGGCGCGCCCGTTTGTGCCGATGGTGGAAACCCTCAATGGCAAGCTCAACGGTAACGGCCGTATCTCGGGTGGTCTGTTGGCGCCGCAGGTCAACGGCAATGTGAACCTGGTGGACGGCGAAATTTCCGGGCCTGAGCTGCCGATGAGCCTCGAGGGCTTGAATGTGCAGGCGCTGATTGCCGGTGAAAGTGTGCAGCTCAACGGTGGCTGGCGCAGTGGCAAAGACGGGCAGGGCAGCCTCAAGGGCCGCGTCGGCTGGGGCCAGGCCCTGGCGGTGGACCTGAGCCTGCAAGGCTCGAAATTGCCGGTCACGGTTGAGCCCTATGCCAAGCTGGAAGTGGCGCCGGACCTTAAGATCAGCCTCAAGGACGACAAGCTGGCGATTGCCGGCAAGGTGCACATCCCGCGCGGCGATATCACCGTGCGCGAACTGCCGCCGTCGACGGTCAAGGTCTCGGATGACACGGTGATCGTCGGCAGCCAGACCGAGGAGGGCAAGCCGCCGATGGCGATGGCCATGGACATCGACGTCGAGGTGGGTGAAGACCAGCTTAACTTTGCCGGCTTTGGCTTGACTGCCAAGGTTCAGGGCCATGTGCATATTGGCGACAACATGGACACCCGTGGTGAGTTGTGGCTCAACGACGGGCGTTACCGTGCCTACGGGCAGCGCCTCAATGTGCGGCGTGCGCGGCTGTTGTTTGCCGGTCCCTTGGATCAGCCGTTCCTGGATATCGAAGCGACACGGGTGGTCGTGGAAGACTCAAGGACTGTGACTGCCGGTATTCGCTTGAGTGGCAGCGCCGAGCAGCCGACGACGCAGATCTTCTCCGAGCCGTCGATGCCTCAGGAAGATGCGTTGTCGTACCTGGTGCTTGGGCGTTCGCGTAACAACACGGGCGAAGATAACAATATGCTTGCTGAGGCCGCTCTGGGCCTGGGTTTGATGGGCAGTGCGGGGGTGACTTCGGATATCGCCAACAAGCTGGGGATTCAGGATTTCGACCTTGACACCCAGGGCTCCGGGAACAAGACCGCAGTGGTGGCCAGTGGCAAGATTACCGAGAAGCTCAGCTTGCGCTATGGGGTGGGGGTGTTTGAGCCGGCCAATACCATTGCCTTGCGTTACTTGCTGAGCAAGAAGGTGTATCTGGAAGTGGCCAGTGGCGTGGCGAGTTCGTTGGACATCTTCTACAAGCGGGATTTCTAAACCCCGTACTCGTTAAAACTGTGGGAGCTGGCTTGCCTGCGATAGCGGTTTGTCGGTGTGTATATCCGTTGCTGCGGTAACGGCGGCTTATGGTTCCGCTCTTACAGCGGGTCACTTTTGGCAAACGCCCGGAATGCCGGCCCAGCCAAAAGTAACCAAAAGGTCTTCGCCCCACCACTCGGCACCTC
>NZ_WKDB01000140.1:0-1483 GCF_021606215.1 Pseudomonas sp. PA-5-4B
CAAAAGCGGGGCCTGATCACATCCAAACGAAACCTACTTGGGCGGCACCCAGGTCACCTCGCTGATCCCAAACTTCTCCGCCCAAGGCCGGGTAGTTTTCTTGACCTGCTCATGACCCACGCGCCCAATGCGGCTGACATGGGCAATATCAGCATCGACCGCCGCCCAATGCCACGCTTCAGCGTTATTCATCACTTCGGCGCGTACCACAAAGGACTTCGGTTGACCGTGCAGTTGATAGTGAATGGTGTAGATTTTTGCGGTACTCATGTTGCCTCCCTGTCTTGTTATAGATGGATAGGCGGGCGTTCAAAAAGGTTCACTCAAAATGACAAGTCGCACACTGGCGCGGCATAGTGACGCATCCGCCACGCGCCCAAGGATCGCGCCATGTCCCGATTGACTCACAGCCAGCTCTACCTGCAGCGTCTGGGCTACGACTCAGCCCCGCCACCCACGCTCAAAACCTTGCAAGACCTGCAGCTGCGTCACGTGTGCACCTTCGCCTTTGAGAGCCTGTCGACATTGCTGCATTCACCGGTGCCGATTGACCTGCCCAGCATCGAGCAAAAGGTCTTGCTGGACGGGCGTGGTGGTTACTGTTTCGAGCTTAACTACCTGTTCCTGGCGCTGTTGCAGGAGCTGGGCTTCGACGCCCGCGGGCTTACCGGCTGGGTGGTGATGGGCGGGCCGCCTGATGCGCGCACCGGGCGCACCCATCGCCTGAGCCTGGTGACCCTGGACGGCGTGCGTTATGTCACCGATGTCGGCTTCGGCGGCATGGTGCCCAGCAGTCCGTTGCAGCTGGATACCGAGGTGCCCCAGGCCACCGCCCATGAACCTTATCGCCTGACCTTCAACGGTGCCGATTACACCCTGTGGGCGCAGGTGGGTGAGGAATGGCGTGGCTTATATGTGTTCGACCTGCAAGTGCAGGCCGATATCGACTACACCATCGGCAATTGGTACGTGTCGACGCACCCGGCTTCCGTTTTTGTCGGTCAGCTGAAAGCGGCGCGATTGGCACCGGGTAAACGCCATACCTTGGCCAATGCCAATTACGCGGTTCACTGCCTTGACCAGCCCAGCGAAAAGCGCGCAGTCGAGAGTGCTGATGAGTTACTGGAATTGCTGCAGGGCACCTTCGGTATTCGTTTGCCAAGTCATCCGCAGCTTCGCCAAACCCTTGATGGCTTAGTAATGGAAAACTCCAGGGAGCCTTGAGCTAGAGCCTTCGCTGAGCCGTTTTACCTTCATGTCAATGCAAATTAATTCGAGCCTTTGGCAAAAGCCGAGGTTCGAACCGGTTCCTGAATAATTTGCTCACCAGACAAGGAGATGTAAAACGATGTCCAAGCTATTCGGAAAATTCCTCAAGGGTTCCTCACTGCTGGCGCTGGTCACCGCGCCTGCTGTGGTGTTCGCCGCAGCACCGACTGGCCCGATTTCCGTCCTGGGCCTGCAGGGCAGCTATAACGATTTC
>NZ_WKDB01000141.1:0-1406 GCF_021606215.1 Pseudomonas sp. PA-5-4B
GCCAACTCTATTTTCCATATCATATCTTGCAACTGCAAGATGCCCCTCTAAAGGAGTTACCCCAGGAGCAAGCGCATCTCGAATAAATCGATTTAACACATCAGTGTGCCCTGCTGGGTATAAATTCAAACGTTTTCGCCAAAGTTCCATGAGGTGTGAGCCATCCTCTCTCGTTTCAGCTACATCTACGTCCAGCGCCTCCATTGCTTCTCGAAACTCTGCATCAACAATATCACCAGCAGAAAGAACCACAGCGGTCACACGCTCTGGAGCGATAGCCGCCACCTCTGAAGCAACAAACATACCTGTGTGATGCCCAAGTATAGAAAACCTCTCTATATTTAACGCATTAACCAGTGCCAAAACACCTTGGGCATAGTGTTCAACCGTCTGTGGAGCAGCAAATTTTGCAGACTGCCCAAAACCGTACATATCCATAGCTATTGTACGCCAGCGAGTTGCCAACAGCGGTTGGACTTCAGCGAACTCATCCAGTGAGCGCGGTGTTTGATGCAATAAAATCATCACATCACCTGCACCCGACTCCGCGTAATGAAGTTGGCCCAGGTTCGTATCAATATAATTAAATACGCGCTGATCAGTGACGCCCTGAACAGAACAAGAACTTGAAATCGTCATATCGTTAACCGTTTTTATATTGAGACAACCATAAATCCGAGTCGGATTTCCCAAGAAAAGCTTCGTCAATTTCAAAATTTTCACGAACGTCTTCTGCATGTAGCGTAACAACTATGTTACGTCTGAAAACCAGTTGTAATCGATGCATTACTGAATAGCGCCAATGCCACTTACACGATATATATCTTGAACAAGGCGCACTGAACTGGTGCGTGAACACCCACAATGGATCCTCGACCCCAGTATGGCTTTGTTACAGAACACCCCACTTGTAGAGCCTTTGTTGGTGCTGCGATGTGCCACCATCTGCCAGATAACCTTACCGCCATCATTTTCTGGAAGCTTTTCCAAACCAGTAGGCCTGACGGCCGCCTCCGCCCTTTACGACAGTGCGGCTCGCATCAAGCCAATCAAGCCCTTCCAGGGAGGCACTTGATCGAGCCCGATCAAGAACAACTCGTTACGGATCTGTTTGCGCCTGCCGGAGTGCTCGGCATCAACGAAGGTAACCTGCCTCACAGGAAGGCTCCGCTTTCAGGATCCTGATTGCTTGCCAAGATCAGGAATTTTTAGAGCCCCCTTAGTGATCAAGCCTAGGCGCTGTAGCGATTTTTCGGCTGGAACAAACCTATAACTCTGATATTTTTAAGTATTGAATTTTCACGACATTTGCAAAATTTATTATCAACCAACATGGCACGATACCTGCTTGGACTCAGGTGATCATTTTAATAAGCAGGTGCAGGTTATGTCAGTATCTTCATTGG
>NZ_WKDB01000142.1:0-1162 GCF_021606215.1 Pseudomonas sp. PA-5-4B
CCGCTTGTGTCTTGATCTGGGAATAAACTCTGAGGTGAGAGGGGTGGATGGCAAGCTGTGAGTCCGCGGTGCTAGAAGCACGAGTGGGAGCAAAGCTGCCATCCACCTTTCCACTCTGGCCGACAAGCCCGAACAGTTGGACGAGCACCACTCGAATCACAAGCGTGGGCATAGCCAGAGCACTCTCACTCCTGAGTGTAAGAGGGTTTTGCCATGATTTCCTGGGTCGGCATCGATATCTCTAAATTAAACCTTGTTGTCTGGGTTCAACCTCAGAAAGAAGGCTTCGAGATTCCAAACACATCTGAAGGCTTTGTTGAGCTGATCAAACGATTGAGCTGCTATGAGGTTGGCCGGGTATTGCTGGAGGCCACGGGAGGCTACGAGCGCCAGGTCATGGCGGCACTGCAACAGACGAATTTCCAAGTGCTCCGAATCAATCCTCGTCGGGCCAGAGCCTTCGCGGTGGCCATGGGCAAAAATGCCAAGACCGACCCGATTGATGCGGCAGTTCTGGCTGATTTTGCCGAAGTGCTGCATGGGTCTCACGAAAAGGTCATTTCTCCTGAGCGCGAAGCTCTGCGCGAACTGATCCAATTACGTGAGCACTTCGTTCAGCAGCGCGACGACAATAAGCGTCGACTTCAGCAGGCTCAGTTGCCAACCGTTGTCAGCGCTACCAAAGATCATATTCGCTACCTGCAAGCGCAGATCAAAGCCCTGGAAAAACACCTCGTTCAGGGCATGTTTGATTTGGATGCAGAAAAGGCCAGGCGACTCATGTCTGTGAAGGGGATTGGCAAAGTCGCGGCCGCCAGTTTGCTGGTTTACTTGCCGGAGTTGGGCGAGTTGGATCGCAGAGAAGTGGCGGCGTTAGCGGGCATAGCCCCTTACAACGACGACAGCGGAAACCACAATGGAAAACGACAGATATACGGAGGAAGAACCCGTGTCAGGCATGCGTTATACATGTCGAGTTGGGTTGTTATCCGCTTTCAAGCAGACTTTAAAACGCGCTACGAGGCTCTAAGGGAGCGAGGCAAGAGCGCGAAAGTCGCGCTCATCGCCTGCATGCGGATACTGCTGATCAGACTAAATGCCATGCTGCGAGACGGTACAGAATGGCGCTGACGGACGGTGGGTTAAGACAGTTGCTCCCACA
>NZ_WKDB01000143.1:0-900 GCF_021606215.1 Pseudomonas sp. PA-5-4B
GGCATTGGGCCAGCTTTTCGCAGATGGATACGCGGTATGCCTGGGGCGATGACGGCCGTGTCACGGTGCATAACGCTGATGGCAGCCGGGAAGTGTATGTCCACGATGACCGTGCGCGGCTGGTGCAACGGATTGATCCGGACGGCGCTGAACACTTCAAGTCTTATGACGACAAGGGCCGGCTGACCGTAGAGCAGGACCCGCTTGGGGCGGTGACGGCGTATCAGTACGACGACGCCGGGCGCTTGGTGGCGCTGTTTCCGGGGGACGATGAGCCGACGTCCTACGAGCATGACAACGGGTTCGTACGGGTCGTAAGGCGTGGGCTCGCCGTCTGGAAATATGAGCGCAATGATCAGGGCAACGTCATTCGCAAGACCGATCCTGACGGCAATATCACGGACTACAGCTACAACAAATATGGGCAGCTGACGGGGGTTTGGTTTCCCGATAACAGTTGCCATCGGCTGGTTTGGAATGAGCGTGGGCAGTTGCTTGAGGAGTTGCTACCCAATGGGGGTATCAAGCGTTATCGCTATGACGACCTTGGTCGGCAGGTTGTCCGCGAGGATGAACAGGGAGCGCTGACCCTGTATCAGTGGGACAGCGTGGGTCGGTTGATTCGTGTCGTATTGCCAGGCGGCGCAAAACGCGAATACAGCTACAACGCTTACGGAAAAATCACCGCCGAACACGACGAACTAGGCCACGTCACCCGCTACGAATACGCCGACGGCCTGCACCTGATCAGCCGCCGAATCAACGCCGACGGCAGCCACGTTAAGTACCGCTACGACAATCCGCGCCTGCTGCTGACCTCGATCGAAAACGAGGTGGGCGAAACCTACCGACTCGCTTACCACCCCAACGGCCTGATCCAGCAGGAAATCGGCTTTGACG
>NZ_WKDB01000144.1:0-777 GCF_021606215.1 Pseudomonas sp. PA-5-4B
GTGGGTCAGGCAGCTAATATTTCGCCATTGCCGCCGCCTTCGCAGCCTCGCCGGGGCTCGACAGCACCCACATTGGATCTTTGTTGCTGGGGGGATTTGTGTATGGCGCGATGGCCCTGCGAACTGAAATCTAACCAACACAGCCGATCCCCTGTGGGAGCTGTCGAGCTTTAGCGAGGCTGCGAAAGCGGTGGGTCAGGCAGCTAATATTTCGCCATTGCCGCCGCCTTCGCAGCCTCGCCGGGGCTCGACAGCACCCACATTGGATCTTTGTTGCTGGGGGGATTTGTGTATGGCGCGATGGCCCTGCGAACTGAGATCTAACCAACACAGCCGATCCCCTGTGGGAGCTGTCGAGCTTTAGCGAGGCTGCGAAAGCGGTGGGTCAGGCTACTTATGTATCGCCAGTGCCGCCGCCTTCGCAGCCTCGCCGGGGCTCGACAGCTCCCACATTGGATCTTTGTTGCTGGGGGGGGTGTATGGCGCGATGGCCCTGCGAACTGAGATCTAACCAACACAGCCAATCCCCTGTGGGAGCTGTCGAGCTTTAGCGAGGCTGCGAAAGCGGTGGGTCAGGCAGCTAATATTTCGCCAGTGCCGCCGCCTTCGCAGCCTCGCCGGGGCTCGACAGCTCCCACATTGGATCTTTGTTGCTGGGGGGGTTGTGTATGGCGCGATGGCCCTGCGAACTGAGATCTAACCAACACAGCCAATCCCCTGTGGGAGCTGTCGAGCTTTAGCGAGGCTGCGAAAGCGGTGGGTCAGGCTACTTATATG
>NZ_WKDB01000145.1:0-551 GCF_021606215.1 Pseudomonas sp. PA-5-4B
CACGGTGTGATTCATGACTGGGGTGAAGTCGTAACAAGGTAGCCGTAGGGGAACCTGCGGCTGGATCACCTCCTTAATCGACGACATCAGCTGCTCCATAAGTTCCCACACGAATTGCTTGATTCATTGAAGAAGACGATAAGAAGCAGCCCGAAATTGGGTCTGTAGCTCAGTTGGTTAGAGCGCACCCCTGATAAGGGTGAGGTCGGCAGTTCGAATCTGCCCAGACCCACCAATTTTGTGTGGGAAACGCCTGTAGAAATACGGGGCCATAGCTCAGCTGGGAGAGCGCCTGCCTTGCACGCAGGAGGTCAACGGTTCGATCCCGTTTGGCTCCACCACTACTGCTTCTACGTTAAGAAAGCTTAGAAATGAGCATTCCATCAGGTTGATGATGAATGTTGATTTCTAGTCTTTGATTAGATCGTTCTTTAAAAATTTGGGTATGTGATAGAAAGATAGACTGAACGTTACTTTCACTGGTAACGGATCAGGCTAAGGTAAAATTTGTGAGTTCTCTTAGTTGAGAAATTCGAATTTTCGGCGAATGT
>NZ_WKDB01000146.1:0-538 GCF_021606215.1 Pseudomonas sp. PA-5-4B
CCTTGGCCCAGCGCGGCTAACCCGGCGTCCTGCCGGGTTACCCACGGATTCAAGCCTGCGTTCGGCCATCGTGGTTAACGGGGCGCCTCAGATCAAAAGCAAGATCAAAAGCAGAGCACGGCGGCCTGAAAGCCGACCTGAGTGGTTAGATCAAAAGCGAAAGCGGATCCGCATACACCGAAGATCTGATTTTCTGTGGGAGCTGGCTTGCCTGCGATGCAGACACCTTGGTACATCAGGCACACCGAGTTGATGCTATCGCAGGCAAGCCAGCTCCCACAGTTGACCGAGTATGGCTCTGCTGTTGCTGTTGCTGTTGCTGTTGCTGTTGCTGTTGCTGTTGCTGTTGCTCCGGCCCTTACATCCTTTTCGATGACGAAGTCAGCGGTCTTTTGATCTGCGCTTTTGATGTTGATCTGAAATCGCCCCGTCAAACACGATGGCCGGAATCTGACAGTGATTTGGGGGGTAAACCGGCAGGGATGCCGGTTTAGCCGCGCTGGGCCAAGGATGGCCCATCGCGGCGGCCCCCCAAATC
>NZ_WKDB01000147.1:0-529 GCF_021606215.1 Pseudomonas sp. PA-5-4B
CCGCCGCGATGGGCCATCCTTGGCCCAGCGCGGCTAAACCGGCATCCCTGCCGGTTTACCCCCCAAATCCCTGTCAGATTCCGGCCATCGTGTTTGACGGGGCGATTTCAGATCAAGATCAAGATCACAAGCGCAGATCAAAAGACCGCTGACTTCGTCATCGAAAAGGATGTAAGGGCCGGAGCAACAGCAACAGCAACAGCAACAGCAAAGCCATACTCGGTCTAATGTGGGAGCTGGCTTGCCTGCGATGGCATCAACTCGGTGTGTCTGATGTACCGAGGTGTCTGCATCGCAGGCAAGCCAGCTCCCACAGAAAAGCAGCTCTTCAGTGTATGCAAATCCGCTTTTCGCTTTTGATCCAACCACTCAGGTCGGCTTTCAGGCCGCCGTGCTCTGCTTTTGATCTTGATCTGCTTTTGATCTGAGGCGCCCCGTTAACCACGATGGCCGAACGCAGGCTTGAATCCGTGGGTAACCCGGCAGGACGCCGGGTTAGCCGCGCTGGGCCAAGGATGGCCCATCGCGG
>NZ_WKDB01000148.1:0-529 GCF_021606215.1 Pseudomonas sp. PA-5-4B
GTTGTATTCACTCTGTGTTCTGCCCATTTGCTTTCCCGAAGGGGATAATTTGTTGTTTGGTACTATGCCTTCCAGACTGAGATAACGTCTTGATCCCGGGAGTGAAGGGTCGTGTATTCTAAAGTATCCACCACTTAAATCTTCTACTATTTCAATGCCGTCAGATGGGTTTTTATATATTTTTTTACCTTTGTGCGTCGTTGTAGTAACTGGGTTTGAGCCCGCAAATTTGATGATACTTTCATTTAGATCGGCCGTTTTCCAGTTGCCTGAGTATTTGGCCGCCCGTTGTGCGCCCCCTGTTTGGGGTAGTTCAACATCTCCTTCGTCTGTTTTGGCGAACTTGGGTGGACTGCTAGCTGCAACAGCTGGATCACAGTTGCCTGCGCCAGGGCAAGTATTTAGCCCCAGCGGATCCACCCACCCCGTAGGGTTGGGCACATACTGGTACGCATTAATCCCACCCGCCAGCTTCACCGGATCCGGCGTCAGGTAGCGACCAATATCTGGATTGTAGTAGCGATGCCGG
>NZ_WKDB01000149.1:0-509 GCF_021606215.1 Pseudomonas sp. PA-5-4B
TGCCCTCACTCCGGCTTGAATCCGTGGGCCGCCGCGATGGGCCATCCTTGGCCCAGCGCGGCTAACCCGGCGTCCTGCCGGGTTACCCACGGATTCAAGCCTGCGTTCGGCCATCGTGGTTAACGGGTCGCCTCAGATCAAAAGCAAGATCAAAAGCAGAGCACGGCGGCCTGAAAGCCGACCTGAGTGGTTAGATCAAAAGCCACGGCGGATTTGCATACACTGAAAAACTGCTTTTCTGTGGGAGCTGGCTTGCCTGCGATGCAGGCACCTCGGTGTGTCAGGCACACAGAGTTGATGCCATCGCAGGCAAGCCAGCTCCCACATTAGACCGAGTATGGCTCTGCTGTTGCTGTTGCTCTGGCCCTTACATCCTTTTCGATGACGAAGTCAGCGGTCTTTTGATCTGCGCTTTTGATCTTGATCTGAAATCGCCCCCCAAATCACTGGCGGATTGCGGGCATGCCGAGCCATAGCGAGGCACCGAGTGTTGGGGCGAGGACCTTTTG